>JBBQSE010000015.1:0-44660 GCA_038214195.1 Planctomycetales bacterium | reverse complement strand
GCTAACGTTTCCGTCCGAAGAAGACTCCCGACCCTCTGCTCGAACCAATATGGGACAGTCGAACTTTGGCAGAACAGCTATAACGTTGCGAGAAATCAGAACAACGAATTCTGAGTGAATTGAACCGTTGGGTGTTGCGGGATATACCGCACATCGTGAAACGTGAACGGTTTCATCCGTGGTCACTGACCCGGTCGTGAATGACATTCCCAGAAGGGATCGGGGGCCGATGCAACTGTCCGAAATTCCTTTGAGCGGCCCGTGGGGCGAACGGCATTTGCTGGGGCTGGAACATTTGTCCGGCAAGCAGCTGACGACCGTGCTTGATCTGGCGGAGTATTTTGAACAGACGGCACGTCGTCAATCTGCACGTCTGGATGTGCTCAAGGGCATCGTCGTCGCGAATTTGTTCTTCGAAAACTCGACGCGAACACGGACAAGTTTCAGTTTGGCGGCCCGGCGGCTGGGCGCGGACACAGTTGATTTCAGCGCCAGTACCAGCAGCTTGTCGAAAGGTGAAACATTCATCGACACAGCGCAGACGATCGAAGCGATGGGTGTCGATCTCGTGGTATGCCGCCATCGCACACCCGGCGCTCCGCAGTTGTTGTCTCGCAACTTAAAGGCATGTGTTTTGAATGCCGGTGACGGAACGCACGAACATCCAACCCAGGGATTGCTCGATATCTACACGATTCGCAAAAAGCGCGGGCATATTGCCGGATTGACGGTGGCACTCGTCGGCGATATCCGCCACAGTCGCGTCGCCAGGTCGAATATTCATGGACTCATTAAACTCGGGGCGCGGGTGATCGTCTGTGGCCCGGCAACGCTGATCCCCAGCGACATCACGCGTCTGGGTGTCGAAGTCGCTTATAATCTGGATGCGATCCTGCCTGAAGTAGATTGCGTCAATTTGCTGAGGGTTCAGTTCGAACGCCAGCGCGGCGCGTTCTTTCCGTCGATCGCGGAGTATGCTCATTTGTTTGGAATGAACGGCGACCGGATTCGCCGGGCGCGCGAAAACTTGATGGTGCTCGCGCCCGGTCCGATCAATCGTGGTGTCGAACTGACGCCGGAAGTCGCCGACGGGCCGCATTCACTTATTTTGAATCAGGTCTCCAATGGTCTGCCGATTCGCATGGCCTGCCTGACGCTGCTGGCTCGCGAACACGCTGTGGAAATGGGGAGGCACACATGAATTCGATGCTGATCTCCGGCGGTCGCGTCATCGATCCGGCGAACAATCTGGATGCCATCGCCGACGTACTAATTGAAAACGGCAGAATTGTTGCCGTGACGCCCTGCAACGGGCTCACCAATGCTGAGCGGCCGCAGCCATCTCACTCAGCGATCGCGACGCGGCACATGGATGCCACCGGGATGATCGTCTGTCCGGGGTTCATTGACACCCATGTCTCTTTACGGGAACCTGGATTTGAAGAAGATGAATGCACGGCCTCCGGGACCGCGGCGGCGCTGGCTGGCGGATTCACCACCATCGCCGCGCAGTCTGATACAAACCCAGTTGTGGATAATCGGTCAGCAGCCGAGTTTATCCGCCTCCAGGCCGAAAGGGCTCGAAACTGCCGCGTTTATCCGCTGGGCGCTGTGACAAAGGAATGCCGGGGCCAGGAACTTGCCGAAATTGGACAACTGGTCGAAGGAGGAGCTGTCGGATTCTCCGACGCGAAGCAGCCCGTCGCCAATTCCGAAGTGATGCGTCGGGCTCTGGAATACACCCGAATGTTCAACCGCCCAATTCTGCACTTCGCGATGGTGCCGGAACTTTCGGACGGCGGAGTCATGCACGAAGGCTTCGAAGCCACACGACTGGGACTTCGTGGAATTCCCGCCGCCGCCCAGGACATTATGACAGGACGCGACATCGCGCTTGCGGAACTTACCGGCGGACAAATTCATCTGATGTGCGTCACAACGATTGATTCGGTTGAACGTATTCGACGGGCTAAATCACGGGGCATCTCTGTGACAGCCGACGTCACGCCGCATCATTTGCTGCTGACAGACGCAGTGATGGCATCATTTGAGACGATGTACAAGTGCAATCCTCCGCTGCGATCACCGGAACATGTCCAGGCTCTGATTGCCGGACTTCAGGACGGAACACTTTCGGCCATCACAGCCGATCATCAGCCTCTGGCGCTGGAAAAGAAACAGGTCGATCTCGACACCGCGCCGTTTGGAATTTGCGGAATTGAAACGTTGCTGCCCGTCTGCATCAAAGCGATGATCGAGCCCGGTCATCTGACATGGATGCAACTGGTTGCCAGGCTGACAACGGGGCCAGCCGCGATTCTGGGACTTGCACATGGCACACTCTCAGTCGGTCAACTCGCCGACGTGACTGTGATTGATCCGGCAAAACGCTGGACGGTCCGGGCAACCGAGTTTCGTTCCCGCAGTCGTAATACTCCGTTTGACGGAATCGAATTCAGCGGTCGTGTCGTCCGCACGATCGTCGATGGCGAAATCCGTTTCTCGATTGACTAATTTTTTTCGACCCACGTTTCAAGAATCTTATGGCCATCACGCAATCCAGTCTGATTGAAGTCAAACACACGAAAACCAAGGGCCGCGGCGTGTTCGCCCGCGAATTCATTCCGGTGGACACCGTCTTTGAGCGCGTTCCGCTGCTGATCATTCCTGCGAAGGAAATTTTGCAGACGGAAACCGATACAACGCTGCTGGGCTACATCTTCGAATACAAGAAACATGTCGCGCTGGCTCTCGGTTACGGATCGTTGTACAACCATTCTTACAATCCCAACGCACGGTACGACGATGTTGGTCGACAGACGAAGGAATTTCGCGCTCTCCGGGATATTTATCCCGGCGAGGAAATCACGATCAACTACAACGGTGCCGAAGACATCATGGATCCGGTTGAGTTTCCTGTGCTGGATTAGAACCTGTCCGCGAATAAGTTCCCGATTTGGACGACGCATGACACTCGCCTGAAAGCTGCAAAAAACCGTCGGCGGAGCGACCGGTCTACTGTACACCCGTCGCTCCACCGCCTGGATCGTTTCGCTGCGGCGTTTGATACGTCGAAAAAGTCCGATATCCCGGCGATTCTGCGTTCAGGCCCCGATGGGCCGACACAGCCTCTGCCGGTGAGGCCCCGGAATTGCGAGCTTTGTGGCAGTGGCGAAGGATCTGGAGATGCCCGCAGTCGAGCGGCGGGAATTTTGCCTGTCGCGGGAAGAGTTTGAAACAATGTTGCCTCAAATCAAACTTAACTGGTCTCGAATTCGTGACTGGAGCGAGCAAGTCTTTGTTCTGGCCACCATCCCGCCCACCGGACTCTGATCAACAACTGTCTATGACAAAGGCGATCGAGCGGTCTCCTGCCCAGCTCGCCTGGCAGGAAGCCAAGTTGCATAGCGGTGCGCCAAGATTCATCGTGCAAAACCTGGCAACTTCATGGATCGCGTAATAGCGCTCACAGAATGTTTCTCGATTTCGCTGCTACCACATCAAATGCCGTGCCGAACACTATTGGTACGGATCCTCAATGGAACACGAATCGCTCACGTTCAGCGTCAAGCGCGCCCCGAGATTCAATCGTGCGATGCCTTCGCCGCCACCATCTCCAGGGGAACGGTTCTGAGATCTCGATTCGGAATTCTGCGTCGTCAGGCAATCCGTCGATCACATGACAAATGACGTCATGCTGAAAACGATTCTCTGGATACAAGGGCGACTCCGTCTCCGCCAGCGACCAGCGGTCCAGTCGCACGATCACCCAGGGCTCCAGCGGTGCCGCGTCCGATACATGAGGCTGCAGGCTTTTGGGAAGAAAACGTCTGTCGTCGTTGTTGATCCGCAGGATCCAGGCTTCCGGGCGAGTCGAATACAGCTGCCACGATGGCCAGTTATCGGCGATCCCAATCAGGCCTGACAGTGGAAACAGCCAGACAAACAATTTTGAAGCCTGATACACCCATCGTTCACCGGAACCGCCGGATTCCATCCCCGCAACCGGCCCCGCGAAGACAACGGGAATCAGACATATGAAACACAAATTCCAGAGTAGAACCGCAGAGTGATGCCGCAGCCCAAATGGTCCCAACGCGATTAACAATGTGCCATGCAAGGCTACTGCCGACAGGATGCCGAAACGACGAGTCTTTGGATTAATCAGCAGCAGCCCGACGATCAATTCCGCAGCGTTGAAGCCATGACACAGGATATTGAGTTTGCCCTCATCGACCGCCATCGCATTGATGCCTGTCAATCGCAACAGCTGATCAACGATGGCTGCCGACATTCCCTGATGAGCCGTCGCAGAAATCCGCGAAAGTGCCGAACACACATACACTGAAGCGAGTATCGCTCTCAACAAATGCAGACCGTTCGCCGGCCTGAAAAATGAGGCCCCAAGCCCCAGCATGAACAACCAGTGCCACGCCTGCAGCCGATGCTGATTGATGAGTACCAGGGCCACCGTGGCTACGAGAGCTGTGATGCGGATCGCCAGTTGCCAGCGACGGTTTCCAATTCCGGCCACGGTCATTGCGCAGCAGGAAAGCAGAGCTGCAACAAATAGTCGATCAACGATGAGTGGAAACGCGACGCCGGTCACGAGTGGGATCACCGGAAAGGCACTGCCACTCCACCAGAGCGGCCACGTTGCAAGTATCAGCATGAACTCAGATCCTGCAAGGATCCGCAGCGCCAGATAACAGCGACGTTGCCATTCGCTTGCGAGGGGCTGTTCGGCAGTGACATGAGAGTTCGTGGACACTATAAGACTTGCGCGTATGGAGTGTTGAATCTACCAGAGGATCTCACTGTAGTTGAGCCGCCAGTGATTGGAACAGCATGCAGACATTATTTGTGACCGGCAGTGATACAAACGTCGGCAAGACGTTCGTATCCTGTCTGCTCATCCGGAAACTGCGAACTGCGGGCTTGACCGTGGGAGCTTACAAGCCAGCGTGCAGCGGCGCGGAGCTGAACGCCGCAGGTGAAACAGTTTGGTCAGACGTCGAGGCGTTACGGACAGCGGTGGGCGATGAATATCCACTGGACTTGATTTGCCCGCAGCGTTTTTTCGCGGCCACAGCTCCGAATATTGCCGCAGAACTGGAAGGCAGGACAGTTTCGAATCAACTGCTGCGAACAGGGTTTGCCGCGTGGGCAGACAGAACGGACGTCCTGATTGTCGAAGGTGCGGGGGGCGTTTTTTGTCCACTGTCGAACGATCTGTCGGTGCTCGATTTCGCGACCGAAATTGGCGCGCCTGTTGTTGTTGTTGCGGCAAATCGTCTGGGCGTCATCAATCACACCCGGCTGACGGTGGAAAGACTGCAACAGAACGGTCTCAATGTAGCGGCGATTGTCCTGAACGAAGTCCGTATGTCTGACTCGGTAGATTCATCGCTGGAAACAAATGCCGGACAACTTACTCACTGGATCCCCAACATTGCGATATTTCACTTGTCGCACGACGGCGAGGTCATGACGCTCCCTGGTCGGGATTGGGCTTTGATCAATCCACTCTTGATGCGGGCCGTCCAATAGCGAACTCGTAGATCTCAGTCCAATGGTTTCACTTCGCACTGCAAACGGCGGAGAGTTGGTAACAGCGAGTCTTATCGAACAGCTTCCTCACAGCGTCGGAATCACGAGATTGCCGAAACCGTGAGAATGTACGAGTTCGTTGGCTGCTCATGGTACTCGCTGCCGGTTTTCACCGAACCGGACGCTAGTTCGTGGCGGCTGATAAAGCAGAACGCTGGCCCCTTTGCTGGTCGAGTCGTCCGGAGCCTGATCGCCTGCGGCCTGTTTGCTGATCATTCGCAAAAAAAAACTTAGCAATTTGGGGCTGACCAGCACAGGACGGGCTTCCTCGCGGCGTTGACTTCGTCAGGGCGGCAGACGGCGGTCGTGTGCGGCGCACCTTTGACAAGGTCGGCTGGTTCGCTGCAAATCGCGCGGAGAGCGGTTGCGAAGGCATCGAGAGTTTCCAGGGATTCGGTTTCCGTGGGCTCCATCATCAGGGCCTCTTCGACGACGAGCGGGAAGTACACCGTTGGTGCGTGGAAGCCGTAGTCGAGCAGTCGCTTGGCGATGTCCATCGTGGTGACACCGGTCTGCTCTTTGATCTTGCGGGCACTCGCGACAAACTCATGCATGCAGCGGTCTCCGTGCGGGACTTCGAGGAAATCCTTGACCTGACTCAACAGGTAGTTGGCGTTCAGCACGGCGTTCTCAGACGCTTCGCGAAGACCCTTGCCGCCAAGCGTGCGGATGTAGAAGTAGCCTCGGAGCAAAATCCCAACGTTGCCGAAGAACGTGCGAACCTGACCGATGGATTTCGCAGGAGTGGACAATGAATACCAATTCTTCACTGCGTCATGTGCGACAATTGGCGCGGGCAGAAACGGGGCGAGAAAATCGCGGACGGCGATCGGGCCGGAGCCTGGTCCACCAGCCCCGTGAGGACCGGTGAAGGTCTTGTGAACGTTGTAGTGCATCATGTCGCCACCGAAGTCACCGGGCCTTGTCTTGCCGAGGATCGCGTTCATATTCGCACCGTCGATGTAGACGAGGCCGCCGACTTTGTGCAGCATGTCTGCGACTTTCGCGATGTCCCGTTCGAAGAGTCCGAGCGTATTTGGATTCGTCACCATGAACACGGCCGTACGTTCGTCGAGCTGTGCTTTGAGTTCATCCAGATCGACGAAGCCATTGCGGCTGGCGGCGAGCTGAACACATTCGAATCCGGCGAGCGCAGCGCTGGCGGGGTTTGTGCCGTGAGCGCTGGCGGGGAAGAGAACTCGAGTGCGATTTTCGCCGCGATCCTTGAAGTACGCGGCGGCGGTCAGCAGAGCTGTGAATTCTCCCTGAGCCCCGGCGGCGGGATGCAGCGAAACTCCTGGCAGCCCCGAAATTTCCGCCAGCATATTCTGCATTTCGAACAGGATGCTGAGCAACCCCTGAATCTGATCTTCAGGCTGGTACGGATGGCTGGTGGCGGCCTGCGGCAGACGAGCCAGTCGTTCATGTCGCTTCGGGTTGTACTTCATCGTGCAGCTGCCGAGCGGATAAAAGTGGGAATCAACGCTCATGTTCAGCGTGGACAAATTCACAAAATGTCGCACAACATCGGGCTCAGCGATCTCCGGCAACGGCAGCGGCGCGACCGACAGAAAAGCCGAGTCTATCGCCGGAAGCGATGTCGCGTCCGGGACGTCGCTTTCCGGAAAGACAATGGTGCCTCGACCGGGCCGAGACATTTCGAAAAGCAGCTGCGTGGCGGTTTGATTTCGCATTGTTGTAGGATCGAGGATCGAGGATTTAGGATCGAGGATTTAGGATCGAGGATTTGAGTTAAGCGTGGACCTTGTTCCGAGGCTCCAGCCCTGGAACACACTGCTATGGAGACTCCGCCTCCTGTGCTGGAACGACAGGCAGAGCCTCCTGGCAGTGCATTCCAGGGCTGGAGCCTGGAACGAGGCGGTTTGATAACGTATCACGACTTCAATACTTCTGTCAGTGCCTTTGCGAGGTGTTCAATTTCACTCCGTGTGCGTTTCTCTGTGAGTGCGACGAGGAAACAGTTTTGCCAGTCCTTGACGTTTGATATTTCGAAACGAGCCAGATCCGGGCCGACGTTGATTCCCCGGACCGCGAGCGCTGGCAGAACATCCGCAGAAGGCAGTGGAGTCTGCAGCACGAATTCTCGAAAGAACGGCTGATTGAATTTCAATGACACGCCGGGGATTTTTGTCAGCAGGTCGGCGGCGTAGCGAGCTTTTTGATGACTGAGCGTCGCCATCTGCTTTAGGCCGAGTGGCCCAACCGTTGCAAGGAAGACGGTCGTTCGCAGCGCCAGAAGTCCCTGGTTTGTGCAAATGTTGCTGGTGGCTTTGTCGCGGCGGATATGCTGCTCGCGAGCCTGCAGATTTAAAGCGAAACAGTCCTTTCCTTTGCGGTCAGTTGTCTTGCCAATCAAACGCCCTGGCATTTTCCGCATGTACTCAGTGCGACATGTGAAGATTCCGAGAAGCGGGCCGCCATATTGCAATGGCGTTCCAAGCGGCTGGCCTTCGGCGACGGCAATATCGACGTTGTAATCGGCGGGTTTCTTCAGAAGACCGGGACTGACGGCATCGAAAGCCAGGATCGACAGGGCACCAGCCTCGTGTGCGATTTCGGTCAGGGCGGCGACGTCTTCGAGGCATCCGAAAAAATTTGGTTGCTGAATAACGATGGCGGTCGTTTCTGAATCGATCACAGCGCGGCATTTTGCGGGATCGATCACTCCGTTTGTGTGTGGCAATTCGACCAGTTCAGTGCCAAGGCGGGCAAAGTACGTGACCAGCACACGTCTATACTCGGGATGCAGCGTAGCGGCGAAGACGACTTTCTGATGGCGTCCGTTAATCCGCATCGCCATGAACACCGCTTCGCTGACAGCGGTTCCACCTTCGTACAGGCTGGCGTTCGAAACGTCCATGCCTGTGAGCTGTGTGATCAGCGTCTGATACTCATAGAACGCCTGCAGGGTTCCCTGGCTGGCTTCTGCCTGGTACGGCGTGTAGGCCGTGTAGAATTCACCCCGCGCTGTCATTTCATCCACAACAGCGGGGATGAAATGATCGTAGACACCACCTCCCAGAAAACAGGTTTTCAGCGATGTTCCGCCCTGCCCAAGGCGTTGTTCCATTTCCTGCTGCAGCGTCAGTTCAGAGACCGGCTGTGGAAGAGTCAGCTCGCGCGTCAGCTGCAGTTCTTTGGGAATTTGCGCGAAGAGTTCGTCAATCGACTGAATGCCGATGGCCTCGAACATTTTTCGACGCTGTTCCGGGGTATCGAAAAGATAGGGCATGGGGAAATGACCAATATAAATGACCGGTGACCAATGGTTGGGGAGTAAACTGCAGAAGCCCGGCATTTTCAAAATGCCGGGCTTCATTGATTGTAGTCACGGTCGAGCTCAGTGGCCGTCACTTTTACAGTGTTCCTGATAATCAGCGTAGTTCATCAGGTTATCAAGCCGGGACGGATCAGCCATCCGCATTTTGAGGAGCCATGCTTTTTCATACGGGCTCTCGTTGAGCAGCGTCAAATTGTCGGGCAGCGTGTTGTTCACCGCGATGACTTCTCCCTGCATGGGAGCGTAGATATCGCTCACCGCTTTGACGCTTTCGATTTCACCCAACGATTCGCCGGGAACAAATTTCTTCCCGATCGCAGGCAGCGACAGAAATACAATATCTGTGAGCAGCTTGACCGCAAAATCGGAAACACCGATCGTTGCCACATCGCCGTCAACAGCGACCCATTCGTGAGTTTTCGCGAAACGCAGATCTTCGGGTTTCATAGGTCAGGACTTTCCATGCGGGGGGAGGTTCGTGTGAGGCGCAGAACACGCGGTGCGATCCGCGCTGCTGAATCGACCTACTGCGGCGATGTTCCAGGTTGCGACTTATTCTCATCATTGCAGAATTTGGTCCCAACTTCTCGCTCCAGCTCCGCAATTTTCTGCAACCGTCGAGCGTGTCGTCCCTGCTCGAATGGAGTCTTCAGCCAGATGCGAATCACCTGATCCGCGAGTTGGTCGCTCAACTGATCGGCCGACAGGCAAATCACGTTGGCATCATTGTGCATGCGACTGTACTCGGCCGTCACACTGTCATGGCACGGTGCCGCACGCACACCGGAGAATTTGTTCGCAGCGATACACATCCCGATTCCGGTGCCGCAAATCAGGATTCCGCGAGTGATATGTCCGTTCGACACTTCACGCGCAACCTGAGCCGCAAAATCCGGATAATCGACGCTCTGCGTTTCGAATGGACCAAAATCCTGAACCTCGCAGCCCAGACTATCCAGAAGCTGCTTGAGGCGGGTCTTCAGCTGTACGCCGCGATGATCACTAGCGATGCCGATTTTCATGGGAGTTCACGCATCTTTCCTGAACAGTTCATCAATCCAAAGTCGCAAATTGTCACCAATCTGTTGCGCACAATAACGGTAATCCTCCAGCGTTCCACCAATCGGGTCAGCAATATCTGCACCAGATCGGTCCAACAGGCGAAAACGGTCCGCCAGATCGGGACGCGATTCCGCGAGGAGTTGCCGATGCCGATCGGTCATTGTCAGCACGAGAGTGGATTCTTCAAGCATGCGAGGCACCACACGCTGGCTCAAATGCTGCGACAGATCCAATTTACATTCCTGCATGATCTGCACAGCTTCGGGCGCTGCCGGGTCAGTTCCTGCTGAGGAGATTCCTGCTGAAAAGACATCGATCCCGCGTTCTCGCAATTCCCAGTCCCGACAGTCCAGTTTTTCAGTAACGAGCCTGCGGAAGAGAGTTTCGGCCATTGGACTGCGGCACGTGTTTCCTGTGCAAACGAAGAGAATTCGCAGGACAGCGTCTGAGGTTGTGCCGTCGCTGGTCACTTTCGTTGTCCTTCATCAAAAGAATTCTGAGTTTTTGCCGAATTGAAAACATGATTGCCGGAATTGGCCCTGTACATTCAAATGCCTCCTCCTCCAGCGTTTTCGCTTCAAATCATGGCGGATAAATTGCCAGATCTCAAGGTGACCAGTCGGATAAGTGCGGGAAATCCGCCTATCAGGTTCATCTGCATCTGTATTTTCAATCGCGGTAACGATTCGCTACGATCCCGAATGATGCCCCGCCGACTATTTGGAAACAAAGGCTGTTTCCCAGCCTGTGCGGTGGACTACGTGAACCTGTATTTCTCAGAAAGCTCACGGACGTGAAAGAAAGAGTTCGAAGCCTGCACGTGAAAGCTCGCCAGCATTTGCGTCGCCTTGGAGAATTTCGCGGGATCAGACGTCAGTCGTTTGGAACGTACCAGAAATCCGTACGTCGCCTGTACGATGGTCGACGGGGAGCGGTACTGAAATTTAGCAGCATCCTCTCGCTGCATGAGCCTCTCATGGGGAAGCTGTTTCATTCAGGGCGATTCGACGCTCGGCGATTTGATCGTATTCTGGACGTGGGTTCCGGGGCTGGTCAGATTATTCGCCACCTGCTGGCGACCAGTCGCCCTGACACCGAAGTCGTCGGCTTCGATCTGTCGTGGGAAATGCTCAAACGAGCCCGCGAACGTCTCAAGTCAGATCGCCCGGTCTTCGTCGCAGCCGATATGCGGGCTTTGCCGTTTCGAGACAACTCATTTGACTGTGTGACGTGCGGATACGTTCTGGAATATCTGCCGGATCCCGTTGATGGTTTACGAGAATTCGCAAGGGTTTTACGGCCCGGCGGCATCATCCTGTTGCTCGCGACGGAAGATTCTTTTTCCGGCCTGTTGACGAGTCATACGTGGAAATGTCGCACATTCAACCGAGAAGAACTGAAATCGGCCGCTGAAGCTGTCGGCTTACACTGGGCTCGCGTACACTGGTTCACACGATTTCACGAAGCGCTGAAACTCGGCGGTATTCTTGTGGAACTTGAAAAAACCAAAGGCTAAGAGTGCCTTGTAAAAACCACTGGTTCACAGTGTATGCCAATTACAGCAACGTGTCCGAAATGTTTGCGCTCATACAGGGTCAAAGATGACCTTGTCGGAAAAGCGTTTCGCTGTGAGGAATGTCGATCGATCGTCAACATTCCGACAGGCACCGAGCGGCCCGCCAGCAGGCCGAGGCTATCGACTCAACCTGACAACGCTGAAGATGGGTGGGGTTACGAAGACTGGACAGCAGACGATCAGGATGCCCCGGCGCTTCCCTCCAGAAAACCGAAATCTGCCAGATCCTCTCGCAGCGCCACACCGATTGCCACGTCACAAAGCAGGGAAGCACCAACAGGCATACCGATCGAAGTGATGTTGGCGGTCGGTTGCATCGGCGTTCTGGGTGTCCTGAACCTTTGGGAACTTGCGTCGGGCGATGCGCTGGTCTGGAAATTGATTGCTGTCGTGCGAATTGCTGTCGAAGCACGTGTGGTGTGGGGCCTCTATAAACAGATCAATCAGACGGGCATTGCCGCAACCATCGCGGCAGTCATGATGACATTGTTAAGCGTGTTCCTGCTGTGGACGCTGGCGACGGACCCTGATCTCCGCATTGATATGACTCCGCAGGAGTTCTCGATGGCAAGGATCTTTTTCTCGATTCAGACTGCGGCGGAAATCGGTGTCATCATCGGATTAAATCTGCCTCGGTCACGATCGTATCTGGCACCCCGCTGACAGATGGTGCGTCTCATTTGCGCCGTCGAATCCAGCGGATAGGCAGCGTGATCGCCAGTAGAATGGCGATCACAATTCCAGTGACGCCGACACCCCTCAGAATCGAAGAGCCTTCCATTCCGCGTTCTGCCAGAATCAGAACGGAGGATCCCACGAGCAACCCCGCGATGACAAGCCCGACTGCAATCGTACCACTGGCGTGTTCCAGCGTGTCATCGTTTAGGCGGTCGAGTCCCTGATGCCGCAGATTGACGCTGAATTCGCGTCGTCGCAGCTGATCCAGAACGTCGCGAAGTTCGTCCGGAAGGTCTTCAATCAGCGACAGATATCGCTGAGCGCTGGTGAGAATTCTGTCCCGCGCCGCTGTGAAGCCATATCGATCACGAATTAGTTTCTCAAGTTGTGGTCGAGCGTGCGACACCAGATCGAACGTCGGGTCGATTTCACGTGCCGCCCCCTGAATCGTCGACAACGCCTTAATCAGGAAAACCAAATCGGCGGGGCAGCGAATGTGGTAACGACGCATGAGTGCGAAAAACTCGTTCAGCAATCCCGCCATATCGAACGATTCGATTGTTCCGCGTTCGAAGCGCGCAATAAAGATCCAGGCGTCACGGCGAAAAGCCCGGTCAAACTTCAGTGTCCTGTCTGCGTCACAGAGGGCCATTGTGGCTTCAAGGACCCGGTCGAGATCTGACTGAATCACGGACATCACAAGTGTCGCGAGGAACTGCATCGTCTGTCGATCAATGCGCCCCGTCATTCCACAGTCGATGAAACAGATGTCTCCATTGTCCATCGCAAAGATATTGCCTGGATGCGGGTCCGCATGGAAAAACCCATGCTCCAGGCATTGACGGAATACGGCCTCGGAGCCTTTTTCGACAATCTGCCGACGCCGCTCGGCAGACATTGTGGAGAAGTCGGTTTCTGAAAGAAGTGTCCCCCGCACATGTTCCAGCGTGAGAACTCGACGAGTTGTCGATGCCCAGTACACGACGGGAAAATGGATTTTGGGGTCGTCCTCAAAGTTCTTGCGAAATCGATCCGTCGATCTTCCTTCGTACAGAAGGTCCACTTCGCGAGACAGTTCCTGCCGAAATTCCTGGACTGTTTCTTTGGGACTGTAGCCCATTTCACGGATGCGATTTTCCGTGAGCCGCGCCAGTTCCGTTAGAATGTCAAGGTCCGATTCGATTGTCGCTTCAACTCCGGGTCTGACAATTTTCAACACGACCGGTGTACCGTCTGCCAGTACGGCCTGATGGACCTGCGCGATCGAAGCGGCCGCGAGTGGAACTTCGTCGATCGACTGAAAAAGTGTGTTCAGCTGGTCTCCGAATTCTTCTTCGAGACGCTTGCGAATCTCGGCATAGGGCACGGTCGGGCAGTTGGAACGCAGCTTCCGCAGTTCATCGGCCAACTCTGGAGGCACCAGATCCGGACGGGTGCTGAGAACCTGTCCGAGTTTAATAAACGTGCCGCCCAGTTCTTCAAGCGCTTCGCGCACGCGGACGGCGAATGGTTTCGGAGAAGTCGCCGCTTCGGGCTTTGAGCGCAGCAGAATTTCCTGGCCGCGCTCGATCATCCGCTCAATTCCGGTATCGGAGAGGAACTGACGAAACCCGTGCTTCGCCAGTACCGTGATGACTTCCGCCGCACGCTTCGTATTTCGAATGCTGCGTCGAATTCCGATTGGATCATTCACTGCTGCGGTTCCGCAGGATCATCCGGATTGTTCTTCTTTCGACGACTCGGATCAATCAACTCGGCTGCTCCGGCCAAAGCTCCGCTGACAGCGCTCAACAACGCGCCGGCAGTCAGCTGACCGCCGCGCATCGCCGTACCAGCTGCTTCGCCGACGGTCTGAATTGGATGTTTCGTCAGGGCCTCAAGTGACGATGTCACGACGGGCGATGCTGCGGCCACCGCGTTTTCAGCGTGCGTCTTCATCTCTTTAAATGTCGAACCCGTTTCCGTGGAGACGCGATCGCCGAAGTACTTGACAGTATCCATCAGAATCTCGCGGATACTGTTCAGATCTTTCTTTGCTCTGTCCACATCCTCCGATGCAAACCGATGACCGCGATCGGCAGCTTCTTTCACAACATCCTGCGTGGTCTGCGCGACGGTCTTCAGGCCTTTCCCGATTCCATCCACCACATCCTTCACCACACTGTCCGGGTTGCCGGGAGCGGCGCGTTTTGCAATGTCTGTGGCTGTTTCGACAATTCCATGGACAGCTTCCCGGACAGTTGAGGTTGCTCCCTGCCGTCCTCGAAACAAATCAACCACAATTTGACGCACGCGTTCGGCGACATCGCCGCCAGATTCCACCGCCTCACGCACCACCTCCGAAACAGGCTGCGCTTCGCTGGGATTTTCTGATTCGGGCGAGTTCAGTGTCGTATCAGTCATTATGTACTTTCCGTGTAAAGAGTATCGAATTCTGCCACTCGCCTTACTGCAAACCTGCCCGCGTCTATGCTATCGCTGGAACCCGCCGGAGGCAATTCGCGATCGGACTGATCCTCACGAAATCACTACGACAAGGCAGCGGGGCCTGAAAGTGGAATTCCTGGCTTCATTCCGAGATTGCCTGTGTTTGGCTGAACCAGCCAAACAAGAGTCGGAAGGCCGGAGAGAAGTCTTCCGGAGATTGCCGCATCCAATCACGGATCGAGTCGATCGAAAGCCAGCGAATATCAGTCATTTCGACGGGATCCGGTCGCACGGCTGCGTCGGAAACAGTGCGATACAACACAGTAAATTCCTGCGATGTGTCGTCACAGGCGGCGAACTTGCGGAGCCGTTCGACCGAGGCAGCAATCCCCAGTTCTTCCAGCAGTTCTCGCGGAGCCGTCTCATCATAGTCCTCCCCGGCACTCACGTGCCCGGAACAGGACGACGTCCACACAGACGGAAATTCCTCTTTAGTCTCCGATCGTTTATGAATCAGCATGCAGCCGTCCTGTCGAAACAGGAAAACATGCACCGCCCGATGTCGCAACCCACGGCGATGCACTTCCGATCGTGTCAATTTCCCAACGGCACAATCGTTTTCATCGACAACGTCGAAGCATTCTTCTAAGTTCATTGGCATCGTCCAGGGATCAACGACAAAGCGGGACAGTGATGGTCCATCACGCAGCATACCTCGGACTCGAGTCCTGCGAACGGGTAAGTGATGTGCCATAGGGCTGAGACTTGCTACCGTGTTTCCCCCAATTCCTGCCAGATGGCGTCAACGTTGCGTTCAGTAAGATTGTTTTCGTCAGCGCAACCTGCACACATTGCGTCACCAGGCAACAAACGTTCATGAACCGCAACAAAGTGATACGACCTGTATTTTCCGAGGAAACCGTTTCTAGTCAGGAAGAATGGGAGAACTGCGGGATCTGCAGTCGAATTTTCGCATTTCCGAGTTCCGCCCTTCGATTACGTATCCCGTTGTTTTGAGCCCAAACGTTTTCTATTTCATGCCACCGAGCTTGAAAGTCGCGAAATGCTGACAGCAATCGAAAAGACTGCCGGGCTGAAAGTACGCGAAACAGAGTCACCGCATCGTGCTATGCCAAATGGTCGGGACATCTTTCAATCAAAAATCCTGGTCGTTGACGATGAATCGCTCAACATCCAGGTCGTGAGCCGGTATCTGCGGATCGGGGGCTACTCCAATATCATTTCCACCGACCATTCCGGCCAGGCGCTGCCGCTCATGGGACTCCACCGACCTGATGTTGTTCTGCTCGACATTCATATGCCGGGTATCACGGGCGTGGACATTCTGAGTGCGATTCGAGCAGATGAAGTCCTGTGCCAGACACCCGTGATTATCCTGACCGGCAGTTCAAATCCGGAAACCAAGCTCGCGGCGTTGAAGGCGGGCGCATCAGATCTCCTGGCCAAACCCGTGCATGGAGAAGAATTATTAGCCCGACTGGGAATGGTCCTCAAGGCCAAAGCGTACCAGGATCAACTGCATCAGAACTCCGAAGTCCTTGAAGAGGCCGTTCGGCGACGAACTGCGGAGCTGGAAGCATCCCGGCTGGAATTGATCCACTGCCTGGCCCGCGCGGCTGAGTTCAGGGACGATGACACGGGCAAGCATGTGCTTCGAGTCGGTCGGTACGCTCGCCTGATTGGTGAGGAACTGGGATTTTCGGAGCTGGCACTGGATATTCTTGAGCCAGCGGCGCAACTGCACGATGTCGGCAAAATCGGAATTTCAGATTCCGTGCTTTTGAAACCAGGAAAACTGACGACCGAAGAATTTGAGACGATGCAGAAGCATTGCGGATTCGGAAAAAAGATCGCAGCCTCGATGTCGGAAACTGAGGCTCGCATGGTTCGAAATCATACCGAGATCGGGGCTCGCATCATGGGGTCGGTGTGCTCTCCGATCCTTGAAATGGCGAAACGTATCGCGCTCACCCACCACGAGCGCTGGGATGGAAGTGGGTATCCAATTGGTCTGGCGGGTGAAGACATCCCGCTGGAAGGGCGAATCACAGCGGTCGCGGACGTGTTTGACGCTCTCAGCAGCAAGCGATCTTACAAGCCCGCGTTTCCGCTGAAGAAATGTTTCGCCATTCTGAAGGAGGGGCGGGGCAGTCACTTTGACCCGCAGGTTCTGGATGCGTTCTTTTCCAGGCGAGCTGACATCATCGAGATTCAGATTGATGCTGCCGACACCGACTAGATGTACACCTGGGCGAGCGGCAGAAAGTCTTATACCCAGAAAGAAGCCTGGCTTCTCGAAGAAGCCGGGCTTCTGGTGGTAAATCGATTTCTGACGTTCGCCCTAAGATCGTATTCCGTTTTCGAATTCAACGTTAGCTGTGTCTGTTCAGAGGCGTGCCACCAGGCAACGATCCTCTGAATTCGCGCTGTCTGCGGTCAGTGATCGAGGGTGTAGTTGTGTCAGACGAAATTCGATTAATGTGGAACGACTACCAGCATAGTTCGCTGCGGCAAGATGACGACGTGTGCCGTGTCGGTGTCGCGAAAAATGAAGCGGGCGAATGCGTGCTGATTTACGAGCTTTCGTTCGACACGGAAACCACCACAGCAGTGAGGAAGCGGCTGGAATATGAAACGGCAAGATTTTCCACGTTGTCGCTGGACAGAATTGCGACGCCGCTGCACTTCGAATTCAACGAGGAATCGGGACGAATTGTTTTTCCCTGGACTGACGGAAAAACGCTGGCGGATTGGATCGCCTGTGGTGATCTATCAGTGCTTGATACGCTGCTGCTGGCGGACGATTTGCTGGATTCGCTCTCGCAGCTGCACGATCAGGGCCTGGTACTTCGCTGTCTTCGTCCGGACGAGATTACTCTTGAATACCGCAGCATCAAAACGAGGCCATTTATTGGCGGCTTCGGTCCGTTGATGATTTTGAATTGTCTGCAGAACACATCCACCGCCCGCACAATTGCCCAGTATGCGTCTCCTGAGGCGCTGGGAGCCCTTGAAGAAGATGTGCGCGCGTCGGCGGACCTCTATTCGCTGGGGATCGTGCTGTTTGAGTGTCTGACCGGACAGCTGCCCTTCTGCGGAGCAAGTGCCGGCGATCTTGTGTTTCACCACATGACGTCGCCGGTTCCGGAGTTAACATCTCTTGCCCCGGATGTCCCTCGACAGCTCAATGACATTGTGCTCCGGTTGCTGCAAAAGCATCCTCGCGATCGCTATCAGTCAGCAGCCGGTGTTCGCTTTGACATTCAGCAGGTCGTGGCGACGCTCCAGGGAAAACCTTCGAAGACGATTCCGCTTGGGATGATGGACCGCCGCGACTCCCTGATTGAGCCGGCGTTCGTCGGCAGGGCAAATGACCTCGCATTGCTGCAATCCAAATTGAGAATGGTTGAAGACGGTCAAAGTCACACGGCGCTGGTGACGGCTGCGTCGGGACTTGGCAAATCACGCTTGCTGCTTGAGCTGTCCAGAGAGGCGGTCTCGCGCGGGTTTCGAGTCCTTCGCTCGCAGGGGCAAAATCAACAGGGACTGGCACCACTCGCGTCTCTCGCGCCTGCCATGGCCCAGTGTCTCGAAGCGATTCGACAGGACGACGCGCTCAGGAATCGACTGCGATCCGAATTGTCAGAATTCGCGAGAGAACTTCAGGCAGTGGTTCCTGAGATCGCCGCCCTGCTCGGACTACAAGTCCCCGCTGAACATCGCGACGATTTATCGGATCGACGCATCGCAGTCGCACTGGCTGCATTCCTCGGAAATATGGGCTCGGCAGACAAACCGCTTCTGATACTGCTCGACGATATGCAGTGGGCTGATGATCTAACCCTGACCATGCTCGAATGCTGGCATCTCACAAGTCCGACAGCCACGCTGCTGATTGTGGGAACTCGCCCGGCGGAATCGACTGCCGAACGCCTGCGACACAACTTTGTCGCCAATGCAGGCATCACCCTTGATCCACTCGGTCGAAAGCAACATGACATGCTGCTGGAATCGATGGCGGGTGCGATTCCTCCATTGATTCTGACGTCGGTCTGGGGCATGTCCGCCGGAAATCCATTCATCGCCTCGGCCGTCCTCCGCGGATTGGTTGAAGCGGGCACCATCACGGCTTCGGGAACTGGCTGGTCAGTCGATGAAGTCCAGCTCAAAAACCTGCAGATGTCAGGCGAAGCCGCTGAAATCCTCAAACAGCGATTGATTCGGCTGTCCGATGAATCACAGCGTCTGCTGGCAGTCGGTGCCATTTTGGGAAAAGAATTTTCGATCAGTATGGCGGCGGAACTCGCCGGCCTGTCGTGGGATCGGGCCGTCGAACTGCTGATCGAACCACGCAGGAACTATCTGGTCTGGGAGCGCGCGTCGGACAGCGTTTGTTCCTTCATGCATGATCAGATTCGGGAAGCTGTCCTGACGACCCTGTCACCGTTACGACGCGCTGAAATTCACCGACGGGCGGCTGTTTATCTGAGCCACCATGAACCAGAGCGAATTTTTAACATCGCCTTCCACCATGACGCCTCGGGGCGAGCGGACCTCGCGAAGAATTTCGCGATCGAGGCGGCTGAACAGGCGCGTGCCAGTCATGCGCTGGAGTCTGCCGAGCAACAATATCGAATAGCGATGCGCGGCTTCTTTGCGCTCTGTGAAGAACCGGATTTTAGAGTCTTGCATGGCCTTGGCGATGTACTGATGCTCTGCGGTCGCTACCGCGAGGCGGAAACATTCTTTGAACGCGCGGTCCCGCGCGCGGATTCACTCACGTCCCGCGCGCAGGTGACTCTCAAGCTGGGCGAACTCGCTTTCAAGGAAGATCGTAAAGACCGGGCGACAGAACTTTGGGAGTCTGCCCTTTGCAGTCTCGGCGGTAAGCTGCCCAGCCATCGGCTTGCTTCAATCAGCACTCTTCGCGAGATTGCTGTGCAGGCTGTCCATTCATTGTTCCCGAGTCGATTCGTGGGGACGATCAAATCAGAGCCATCGGTCAATCAACGTCTGATCTGGCGCCTGCACAGTCGACTGGCCTATGCTTACTGGTTTTCCCGAAGCAAGGCTGAAGTGCTCTACATGCACCTTCGGGGAATGAATCTCGCCGAGCGGTATCAGCCGACGTCGGAGCTGGCCCAGGCGTATTCTGAACATGCGCCCGCAATGAGCCTGATCCCTCTGAGCCGTCGAGGCATTGCCTATGCCCGGCGCTCACTGCAAATTCGCACGGAACAAAACGATATTTGGGGACAAGGTCAGTCAATTCATTGTCTTGCAATTGCGTTGCATTGTGCTGCGAAGTTTGAAGAATGCGTGCATGTCGGTCGCCGCAGTATCCGGATTTTGGAACGCGCGGGAGACTATTGGGAAAAGCACACCGCGCAGTACCAGGTTGCCTCGTCGCTGTATCGACTTGGTCGCTTCACAGAGGCGGCGCAACTTGCCCAGGAGGCATACGATTCGGGCCTTGCAGTCGGCGATTTTCAGGCCTGCGGAATTATCGTGGATGTCTGGGCAAGGGCGACAAATGGTGACGTCCCACCCACGATTCTTCAAAACGAATTGCAGCGCCCACGGTGCCACGACGTCCAGGGGCAGTCACAAGTGTCGCTGGCAAAAGCAGTCTGCCTAATTTCAGAACAACATTTCGAAGATGCCGTTGACATCCTGAACGTTGCGATGCAGGCGGCTCGAAAAGCGGGAGTTCAGAACACTTACACTGCGCCAATGTATGCCTGGAGAGCAACAGCGCTACGCGGCACGCTTGAAAACAGATCACGACTGACGCGCAGTCCTCGACGAGTGATTATCAGGGAACATCGAAACGCATCTCGCAAGTCGCTGTTTGTTGCACTGCGATTTCGAAACGATCTTCCTCATGCGCTTCGTGAATGCGCATGGGCGGAAATCTTTCAAAATCGCAACCGTCTTGCAGTCATGTTGCTGAAGAAAAGCATTCAAATTGCTCGCCGGCAGTCCGCCGAGTACGAAGTCATCCAGAGTGAACTGTTGCTGCAGAGAATGCGCGTCGAGTTGGGTGAGCGGGACGCAAACGACTCTTTGGAACAGGCTGAGCGTCACCATTCGGTATTCGGCAGTGCTCAGCTTCCTCAAAAAATGTTCTCGTCTCTGTCGCTTGTGGATCGCTTTGACGGCCTGCTGGAGTCAGGGCGCAAAATCACGCTGGCGATTGATCCGAAAGTCATCGTCGAAATGGCATCCGACTCCGCGCGGCGCCTGTTGCGATGCAATTTTTGTGAAGTGATGACGCTCAATGAACACGGCCTGCCGACCACGCAGTCCGAGATAATTCGTGCAAACGTGCAGTCGGCAGTCACGACGATGGACGCGGTAGTGGCTGGTTCAAGCTGTCGCGAATTTCGATCACTGATGACCTGTCCGGTTGTCGTACGCAGCCATGTCACAGCCTGTCTGGTGGTCGGCAATTCCGAAGTTCGCGACTTATTCGGTCCCAATGAGATGCGAATCGTCCGTTACCTGGCAACGATCACAGGCGCGGCTTTGGAAAATGCCGATGGGTTTCGCAGTCTGCAGGAGCTGAATGCCAACCTCGAAGGCATCGTCGAAGAGCGCACGGCTGTGGTGGAAGCGCGTTCGCGCGAACTTCAGCAAACCGCTGACAGCCTCCGTAAAGTTCAGACGCAGCTTGCCGCGGCACGTGACGCGGCTGAAAGTGCAAGTCGGGCGAAAAGTGATTTTCTGGCGCATATGAGTCACGAAATTCGCACGCCAATTGGCGCGGTGCTGGGATTTACAGAGTTGCTGCTCCAGGGCGATGCTCCGCTGCTTCCGGAGCAGGTTTCTCATTTGCAGCGTGTACTCAGCAACGGCAATCATCTGCATCGGCTGCTCAATGATCTCCTTGATCATTCGCGGATTGAAGCCGGTCGTTTAACGATCGAATCGATCGAATGTTCACCCTATGCAATGATTTACGATATTCTTTCGGCGTTGCAGTCACGTGCGATGGACAAGGAACTGAAACTGTCGCTGCGGATTAATGGCTGCATCCCGGAGAAGATTCTCACTGACCCGACGCGACTGCGGCAGATCCTGACGAATCTGATTGGCAATTCGATCAAATTCACCTCTGAAGGCGGCGTGAGTCTGCTGGTCGAAACTGACGCCAGCGGCGACAAACTTCTCATTCATGTGCAGGACACCGGGCCGGGGATTGAGCCCGCCGCGCAGCAAGTTGTGTTTGAGCCGTTCAAGCAGGCAGACGCCAGCGTCGTGCGAAAATTTGGCGGAACCGGGTTGGGACTTCCAATCAGCCGCAAACTGGCGAAAGCGCTTGGGGGCGATATTCAACTCGCAAGCCAGCCAGGCGTGGGCAGTACTTTTACGGTGACGATTGCCACAGGACCGCTGGAGGGCGTGCGACTGCTCAGTTCTCAGGAAGCTGAAGCGACGCTTGTCGTGCCGGTGGCGGATGAAAGATTAAGCGTCAACCTGAATGGGATTCGCATTCTGATCGCAGATGATGTTGAAGCGAACCGAGAGTTTTTCGCGCATGTCTTGCGGCGGGAAGGAGCCGAATGCCACTTCGCACGGGACGGTCAGCAGGCTGTGAATTCCGTATCACAGGCAGCGTTTGATCTTGTGCTGATGGACATGCAGATGCCGGTCATGGACGGCTACACCGCGACGAACATGCTGCGAAAAGCGGGATTTCAGCTGCCGATTATTTCGATCACGGCCAACGGCACTGATGACGACAGGGCGCGCTGCCGAACGGCAGGGTGTACGAGCTACCTGACCAAACCGATTTCAATCTCCAGACTGCTCTGCGGGGTTGCCGAACAACTGGGCAGATTGGTAGACGAACCGCATTCAACGCCCCTTCCGTCTTCTACGGCGACACCTATCCTGATGGATCGCGCCGCTGATACCGGAGCAGTGCTCCAGAAAAACAACCTGACTCTCGGAAAGTCGACGATCAGTCTTCCGACTGATCCCATCTTTCGTGATTTTTCGATTCAGTTCCTCCGAAAGGTCGAGACCGCAATGCCCGAAATCCTGGCCGCGATCCATGATTCTGATCACAACAGACTGAGTGAAATCGGGCACTGGATGAAAGGTACCGGCGGAACTGTTGGACTTCAATGCCTGACCGAAATTGGCATCGAGCTGCAATCATTCGCAGCAGAAAAAGACTTCGTGAGTGCAAGACTTGCCGCGATCGAACTGGGAATGATTCTGGAACGACTTCTGATTGAGTCTTCCGCAGAAGCCATCCACGCTCCGTGACCAACGCTGTCCCCGCAATGTCGAGGCTGTCACGAACAACCTGCGGATCATCGACTTTCTGGAAGGAATGGATTCGCTGGGAGAATCCCGCGTTTTTGGCTCAGACGATCCCTCAGCCTGGCTCACATCGCTCGGATACGGCTTTCTCGAAATAACTTCTGCAGGCGACTACCTCGAAGACCATGACGCAGTCCTGGGCACCTATTCGTTTGCGATAGCGAAGCGGTAGGAAACACAAACGAATTCAATAAGATCGCTGCCAGCCCGGTACGCATCCGTCCAGCATTGGTAAGGGACTCAAAATGAATTCGATCCAGTGGGATGCATACGAAGATGGACAGATTTGAATCGGCCAGAGTGCTGGCGATGGAGGTTATTGCGTAGGCAGATTTCGGAGTTGAGAGTTCGGGCGCGCGCCGCATCAATGAATTTTATGAATTCTTTGTGATGGCATGAAAATCGTAAACGCTTGCCAAGTGTATTCAGATTCAATGACACAAGTTTTCTGGATTGCCTGACTGGTCGCGGAGCGGTGTGGGAATTCCCTCTCTTCCAAAATGAACGGATCGCCATCGCTGCCATCGCTGCCACCAAAAATGTGGAGTTCTTGAAACTCCACAAGTATCCTGAAATGCGGTTTAGTCCCTTCAACCGCAAAGTTAGGAATCACGGCCATGACTCAACAATTGCTATCAGAACTTGGAATCACTTGGGAGCAGGATTATCGGGACAGAATCAACCCGGAATTCATGACCGCTCTGCTGCGGTTTTCCATTCCGGCCCTTGAAAAATGTGATTGGCAGGCAACCCGAGTCGAATACGGCCTGTGTGAGTCGCTGTTGCCGCTCAACAACGAAACGACCAATCAGCATGGCACCCATCTGGGACCGTTTATTTCTCTTTCGGCCGACTACACAGGCGGACTCGCACTCGCAACACTTTTACCGGGAGTGCCAATGGCCGGAATTCATGCCTGTCGCAACGAAGATTCGGCATCGTTTTGGCTGGCGGGCATGAACATTCGGTACAAGGCACCCAGCACCGGACATCTGACGGGAATTTGCGAAATTGACCCCGTTCAGGCCGAAGAAATTCGAACAAGGTACTTTCGCGGAAGTCGAGTCCTTGCAACTCTGATGGTCCGATTCTATTCAAACGGCGAGTTGACGGCGGAAGCGGAAATGAAATATTTCGCGCAGCCGACAATCCAGCTCATGCCAGGGACGCCCAACGTATCCCGATCGACGCTGTTCAATCACAAGTTGAAAGCGTCAGCGCGCATGATTGCCGGAATTCGTGCTCAGTCAGGGACTCACCCGAAGTTGCGAGTCAGCTGTCCCCATGCCAGTCTCGTCGCCGGTCCGCATGGCGAACTGCTGGCAAAGCACCTGAATTCAATCCTGCCTCAGTTAAAAGATATGGTGCAGGCCCGCTCTCAGCACATTGACGAACTGATACAGCAGGTTCCGGATCTGAGGCAGGTTGTCCTGGTCGGCGCAGGGCTGGATATGCGTTCGATCCAGCATGCCGCCACGATTCCGGACGTCACGTTCTTTGAAATTGACCTGCCTGAGATGATTGCCGAACGAGAGCGGGTCATCAAGCTACTGACTGAGGATTTTGGCCACCGTCGCGTCATGCTCAAGGCAGACTTCAAAGTGGATGATCTCTCGCAGATCCTCGGAAACCGACCGGACTTCGACCCGACTTTGCCGACGGTCGTCGTCTTTGAGGGATGCTCGATGTACTTCTCAGATGCAGAAAATGAACGACTGCTACTGTCGTTGCTGGAACTGCTGCAGCATCCATCGAGCTGTGTCTGGGCGGATTTTGTGAACACGTCGGTCGTCACACGACGCACGAATAATCAGCGGATCATCGCCTTTCTGGAAGGAATGGATTCGTTGGGAGAATCCTTCGTTTTTGGGTCAGACGATCCTTCAGCCTGGCTCGGAGCGCTCGGATTCGGCTTTGTCGAAACAATCTCTGCAGGCGATTATCTTGAAGATGACGATGCTGTCCTGGGGACCTATTCGTTTGCCGTCGCAAAACGGTAAGTATCGCGGATAAACAACTGTCTGATACGAAGTGAGCGGTAAGGCGCTAGCCGCCGGTATACGGCTGTCTCTGTCACCGGCGGCTAGCGCCTTGCCGCTCACTTATTGATCGCGCGATCCAAAAGGTGCGTTGGCAAAGTTTCACGTGCGTCCTATGCGACCCCGTTTCGTGGCCCGACGCCGACAGTCGTGGTCATTGTGATCGGGAAGGCATCCAGCACGTCTCGAATATCCTTTAACGTCAGACTGCGAATGATTTGCAAATCGGCGGCAATCGAATGATATTCATTGCGATACATCCAGTTGCTTCCAAGTGACGACAATCGTCCCATCGGGCGTTCTCCACGCAGCACGATGCGAGACGCGACTTTGTTCCTCGCCTGCTCAAGTTCCTCCGCAGTGACGCCCTTTGCGTTGACTTCATCAAACACACGCTTGCAGCGATCAGTATTCTCCGCGACATCCTCCGGCGAACAACTGAGATAACTCATCCAGGCTCCGGCACCCTCATACTCACTGTAGCCCAGATCTGCGGAGTCCGCGTGTCCCGGATCAATCAGTTCCCAGAACAGTCGACTGCCGGAATCGTCGCCCACAACAACTGAAAGCAGTTCTGCGGCGAATCGCAGCGGACTGTCAGAATTTGGTCCAGCCCCCATTTGCATGATGTGCTGCTGCACGCTGCTTTCCCGCACAATAGACCGAACTGACGGTTGCGGATTTACTTCCGACAACAATCGATTCGAACTGCCCTTCGGGATGCCGGAACAATACCGCTCTGCTAACGCCACGGCATCTTCAAAGCGGCAGTTGCCAGCGACCGCGAGCGTGATGTTGCCTGTGTGATAACAGCTGCGATGATAGGCCCGCATTTGTTCCGCCGTGAGCGCTGTGATGCTGGCATTCGTGCCCAGAACGCTCTGCCCCAGCGGATGTCCGGCGAAGTGTGTAGACATGATGTGATCGTAGCAAATGAACGAAGGCTGATCGTCATACATGCTGATCTCTTCGAGGATGACGTTTTTCTCCATCTCGAAGTCTTCCTGTCGCAACGATGGCTGCATCAGCGCGGCCAGCAGTTCCATCGTGCGTTCCAGGTATTCGGGAAGGACGGCGGCGTAATACATCGTGACTTCTTCGCTTGTCGAAGCGTTGTATTTCGCGCCAATTTCGTCGAAGACCCGGTTGATGTCGTCTGCCGAGAATTTCTCGTCACCTTTGAATGCCATGTGCTCCAGAAAATGACTGACTCCGGAAACTTCGGGCGTCTCATCACGCGAGCCACATCGGACGAAGAATCCAGCGGCAACACTGTGAACTGACGGATTCGTCTCCACGATCACTGTAAGTCCGGTGGGCAGCGTAATTTGCTGAAAGTTCATGCGTAACATTCGACAGGGTGGTGGTGAGTTCAAAGGCTATTCGCCCCGTTAATGAGCGAGGAAGGATAACATCGATTGCCTCGCGAGGCGAGAGTGGCTGGCGTCAGGAAACTGCGATCCTCGTTCCAGGGCTCCAGCCCTGGAACGCACTGGCCGGAGGCTTCCAAGGCTGGTGTCTGCCATATCAGCGGCACTGTTCATGACTCAACATTGCAGGCACCTCGTAAAAGCGTGGAATTCTATATCAACGAAACTTTCCAATTCAGGCAAAAATCGATTGCGCTGCCGGCAACACTTCCGCTGACGTCGGAGTGTTGCCTTTCATCTCTCCGTCCAAATCCAAAGGATCATTCGTCGTCGAATGTCTGACCGACGAGAATCAGCTTCGCGCTGCCAAACCTTAAAGTGTAGGTTGGACATTCCTGTCCGACTGCATTTCGACGGGCACGAATGCCCATCGTACCCCGATATCCAGCTTCGACAGAGCACTAGGAAATCTCGCCACTCACAAGACACTTCGCCACGGCAGCGAACATTCGCTCTCGCTGACGCGGCGGCAGCAACTTCAGTTCCCGAATGATATTGGAAATTGTCTCCTGATCTTTTCGGGTACTACGCAGAAGAATTCACCTACCGATACGGGACCGCGTCAATTTTCCAGCCATCAGTCAGCCTGACGAGCGAAATCTTCGCCGCCGGACGCGTACCACGTTTTTGCCAGGCATCGGTCGATATGAGTTCCTTCAAACCGAGAAGGTTTGATTTCCACGACGATTTTCCAGTCTCAGTCCCTGGCGTGACTTCCTGTTCAACCACCAATGGCGGATCGCGAACGCGTGCGACGATCATACCTTCCGACCGAACGTCGTCGGTCTGGAGGTCCCGTACGCGATTGAAGGTATGATAATCCAGATGCCAAACGATTCCTGTCTGGCTGGGATGAATAGCCTCGCCTATGTGTCGGCGAAAGTTTTCCAAAAACAGTGGTTGAAGTTCGTCAATCAGACCTGCCCAATGAATATCCAGCGAATACACCTCGGCTGCCCAGATCTCGATCCGGCGCAGCGATTCGCGTTCGAATGCCTTCATCTCCAGATCGCGCTGCCGCTCAACGTGTTCACTGGCGGCTGATGATCGCGTGGTTAAGACTGTTGTTCGCATGGAAGGGAATCGATCCAGCAGGCCGTCCGGGATGCGAAATTTCTGAAAGGCACGTTCCACCTTTGCAGCCAGATCTTCTGAATCACTGATTTCCCGCGTGCAAATCATCACGTGATACGTAAAGCGGGCTTTCAGCCTGTCGGAATAGCATTCGTACTCATCCCGCCAGTGGCGCTCACTGACAGCATTTCGGAAATGACGAATCGTCGATTCCGGCCTGTCGAATCGATTGTCTCTCGCCACGGCAGCGACCGGGGGCGGAGGAGTCGTTGGTTCCTCCGCGTAACAGATCAGAGTTGCTCCGGCCCATACAATCCATGCAGCTGTCAGTCGTCTGCAACTCGCTGAATGACGCTTGATCTGAACGAGGAAAGCTGGTGCCTTATACATATTTAGCGCTCCCTTATCGGCTGATTGATATTTCTGGATCTATTGTCCCTGTTAAAAAGTACTTTTTGCAGAGATCAATCAAGGGAAAATAATGAAATCGGAACTTAAAGAATACGTCAAAACAGGAACCTGGCTGCACCGACCCGACCCGAAAGTGCTCTCAACCAAAGCTGCACCGTCGTGGCTGCTATGCAGGAACCGGCTGGGTGACTGACACTCCGGACCAGCTGCTGGAAACTGACTTCGTGTCGCTGCTGAAACGCTATCCAAACCTGTGGGGCGACACCGCAGTGCTGGGAACGGCAGGCCGAGTCCGTGATTTTGGTCGTCTGCTCGACCGAGACAAAGCCGCAAGAAAAGATCAACAACTCATTCAAAATCGATTGCTGCATCGGTGGCGCACGCCTGCGCAGTGAGCAATACGCGTCGAAACTCCGGCCTGGGCGACCGAGGCGGCACCGGGGACAAGTGTTTCGCGGCGTCGGTCGATGTGATTACGCCAAGAAGCTTGGGAAAGGGGGAAGGGATGTAGGAAAGCAAATCTGAGACCCTTCGTAGGAGTCCTGCGGGTGGAAAGCCCGTCCGGTAGTGCTTGATCGCTAACGCATCAATCTTGATTGTGACCCGCAGGGACTCGCAAAGGGGCTGCAATGCCCGTGGCACAGCGGTTAAAAACTCAGTTAATCAAGTTCAATCTGCACATGATGATCAACGTGATCATTGACCAGATTGATGAAATTCGCCGACTGCACCACACCGTCGCAGGTGAGGCCGCGAATGGTATTTCCGGTGCCTTCGTTCTTGATGGTGATGTGATAATGTGTTTCGTGAAATCGATAGTGAATTTTGAACGATGGCCATGCACGAGGCGGACGCGGCGTGAAGTAGAGCTTATCGACTTCCAGATGCAGGCCGAGCAGTGATTCGGTCATCAGACGATACATCCAGCCCGCTGATCCGGTGTACCATGTCCAGCCGCCGCGACCCGTGTGAGGTGCAACTCCGTAGACATCGGCGGCGATGACGTAAGGTTCGACACGGTACGTCGAGATTTCCTCGGGCGTCGATCCGTGGGTGACGGGATTGATCATGTTAAACAATTCCCACGCGCGTTCTGTGTCGCCCATCGCGGCAAACGCCATGACCGTCCAGATCGCTCCGTGCGTGTACTGTCCGCCGTTTTCTCTGACGCCGGGGACGTATCCTTTGATATAGCCAGGGTTCAGCGGCGACTTGTCAAACGGCGGATCGAGCAACTGAATCAGTCGCGCGTCACGGCGAACAAGATTGCGATCCAGACTCTCCATCGCGATTAGCGATCGTTCCTTTGTCCCCGCGCCGGACAGGATCGACCAACTCTGCGACAGTGAATCGATTCGGCATTCGGTGTTCTGTGTGGAGCCCAGCGGTGTACCATCGTCGAAGTAAGCACGACGATACCACTCGCCGTCCCAGCCGTGCTCTTCAATGTTCCCACGAAGCCGACCAGCTTCGACTTCAAATCGATCGGCCGTCACGGCATCGTCTCGCAGTCGAGCGAGTTTCGCAAATTGGTGCAGAACATCGTACAGGAAAAACGCCAGCCAGACGCTTTCGCCCTTGCCGTGCTGGCCGACCAGATTCATGCCGTCATTCCAGTCGCCGCATCCCATCAGAGGTAGCCCGTGTACGCCGAACTTCAGACCATAATCGATCGCGCGGACGGCGTGTTCATACATGGTCCCGATGTCATCGGAAACCTGTGGCAGGTCGTAATTTGCTTCTTCATCGGCATGCAACAATCGCGCGCTCAGAAAGGCGATGCGTTCGTCCAGCAATCCCGTATCGCCGGTGATCTGCACGTAACGGCAGATCGCGAGCGGCAACCACAGGTAGTCGTCTGAAAAGTGAGTTCGAACGCCGCGACCGACCGGCGGATGCCACCAGTGCTGCACATCGCCTTCACGAAACTGCTGCGCGGCTGCCCGAAGCAAGTGTTGGCGCAGCACGTCGGGCTTGGCATGAATCAATGCCATCGCATCCTGCAACTGATCGTGGAATCCGAACGCTCCGCCGGATTGATAAAAGCCTGTGCGAGCCCACATGCGGCACGCCAGAGTTTGATAAATCATCCAGCCGTTGGCCATGAAGTTGACAGCCAGATCGGGAGTTTCCACATGGACGGCGCCCAGTGTTTCGCTCCAATAGTGCCAGACTCCTTCCAGTGCCTGCATCGCGTTTTCTGCGCCGCGAAAGCGCTGAACAAGATGCCGCGCATCGTGCTCGCTGGCCGCCGCACCGAGCGTGAAAACGATGATGCGTTCCTGACGATCGTCCAGCGAAAACTGAGTTTGAATAGCAGCGCACGGGTCGAGCCCGGCTCCCGTGCGATTCGACAGCCGAACTCTTCGCATCGCTGCGGGACTGGCCGGACTTCCGTTTCGCCCCAAAAACTCCGTACGGTCGCCGGTGATTGTACGAACGGATTCGCTGCAATCGACGAAGGCAACTCGATCGGCGAATTCCTGTCCATACGGATTGCGCGCAAAGATCGCTCCAGTGGCCGGATCGGATTCTGTCGTCACATGCATCAGCGACTTACTGCGAAGTTCACCGAGAACCCATTCCCAATAACCTGTGACAGACATCTGACGCTGCCGACCGGAATGATTTGTAATCTTCAATCTCGCAAATTTAACGGGCGCATCCGTGGCGACGTAGATACAAAGTTCGGTCGTGATGCCGTCTTCAGTGTAATCAAAGATGCTGTACCCGAAACCGTGACGAGCGATATACGTATTCACGCCCCGCGCCGGTGCTGGCGATGGAGACCAAAAGTGTCCAGTTTCATCGTCGCGCAGATAGATCGCTTCGCCGCACGTGTCGGAGACAGGATCGTTGTTCCAAGGCGTCAGCCGAAACTCATGACTGTTCTCCGCCCACGTATACGCGCTGCCGTTTTCTGAAACGACAGTGCCAAGCTGCGAATTGGCAATCACATTGACCCAAGGTGCCGGGGTTGTCGCTTTCTGCGGCAGCAGAATCACATATTCGCGGCCGTCACGACTGAAGCCTCCCAGACCGTTAAAGAAGACCAGGTCACGGGGCGGCGGTCCTTCGGGGACGATCATGTCCATGCGGCGTTTTGCAGCTTTTAATGGTGGAATCGACACGGTCCAGCGATCGCGCCGAGTTACCTGATCGGCCAGCGATCCGGCATCATCGAACAGCACCACGCGAGCGACAGTCTGCAGCAGCGCGCGGTCTTCTTCGGACATTTGCTCGCCGCGTCGCACGAAGATTCCGCCGGGGCGATCCACCATGGCCGCTTCCGGACTGGCGCCGACAAGATCCATGATCGAATCCTGCAGCGTCTGGCGATAGACTGAATCGTCTTCATTCCAAATCACCAGATCGACCTTCAACCCTTTGATGCGCCAGTAGGCATGAGCCTGAATTGCCTGGCGAACAAGTTCGATGTTTTCATGATCACGAATACGAATGAGCATAATCGGAAGGTCGCCGGAAATTCCATATCCCCACAGACCTGATTGTCCTCGGCGATTTCGGATCAGGACACTTGCCTTCGCGCGGCGGAGCAGCGATGGATAGATGACCGATCCAGCCAGGCGTCCGTAGATCTGGGCATCAGCTTCTGTCGCATTCAACTGCCGCAGGATAATCGGAGCGCGGGACCATGCGAGTTCAAAGACGCGATCCGCCAGGGTTGGGTCGCTGTATTTTTCGGCCATCGCCGCGACCTGATCGCGAGTTTCCGCCATACCTGTGACAATGTCGATTCGCACCGGTTCATTTGGCTTCAGTAGCAGTGTATGGCGAATGCAGATCACAGGATCAAGAGTCGCGCCTTCGGTATTCGAAAGCGGTCCACGTTCTTCAAAAGCCGCGGGTGACGCAAGACTGCGACTACGACCGATGAACTTCATGCGGTCCGTTTCATAAGACGCTTCTCCGATTTCCGTGGCTGTGGCTGTCATCATGTGAATCATCCACGGCGGACGTTCTTCCGCAGATCGTGGTCGGCGTGTGCAGAAGATCGCTCGCCGAGGCCGAACAATTTCCGTCTGCACAAACAGGTTGCTGAACGCCGGATGTGATTCATCCTGCGCCTGCGCTGCCAGAACCACTTCGGCATAACTGGTCAGTTCAATTCTGCGAGTTCGGTCGGATCGATTGGTCAGCGTAATCTGGCGGAGTTCCAGATCGTCCTCAGACGCCACGCTGATTTGAGTATGCGAATCGATCAGTTCATCCTGCCGCCGGAATTCCGCGCGAGCCTGCGTAAATATGGCCTCATAGTTTTTCCCCTTTGCAGCGGTCGGATGCCACGCGGTCGACCACAGCGCTCCGCTGTCGATGTCACGCAGATAGCAGAAAGTCCCCCAGCAATCGCGCGTTGGATCTTCTCGCCAGCGGGTGACCGCAAGATCCTTCCAGCGGCTGTAACCACCTCCTGCACTGGTGACGACGACGTGATAGCTGCCGTTGGACAGCAGATGCACCTCGGGAATCGCGCTGCCGGGATCGGTGAAGACACGCATTGTTCCCGCTTCTTCCGCTGTCGCACTGCGAGTGACACTGGCTTCTGCGGCGTGAGGAAAAACGGGCACCGTTGTTCGTGGAATTCGCTCCTGCAGTAATAAGTCCGCCGCACGAAACATCGGATCGGCTTCAAACCGCCGCTGCATCGGGCGATCGAGCAGCACGTACGCCAGCGACAGCAGACTCATTCCCGCATGATGCGCCATGACCTGTTTCACGGTGACATTGTCAATTCCAGGCGGCAGCCGCGACGGCGTGTAGTCAATCGCTTCGTAGAATCCATAACCGCCATGATGTCCATCGGCAGCGATTCGCTCAAGGTTTCTGCACGCGGCTTCCGGGGCGACCATCAAAGCCAGAACAGTGGCGTACGGAGCGATGACCAAATCGTCGGCGAGTCCTCGCTTCAGTCCCAGCCCGGGAACTCCAAACGCCCGATATTGATAATTCGAATACAGATCGACGGTGTTGTAACCGGATTCCGAAATGCCCCAGGGCACTCCTCGCTGGCGACCATACTGAATCTGCCGACGCACGACCGCGTGATACGTTTGATCCAGCAGCGTGTTTTCGTATGTCGGCATGATGAGCAGTGGCATCAGGTATTCGAACATCGATCCACTCCAGCTCAACAGCGCCGTTGACCCGCCTGTGCTGGTCAGTAATCTTCCGAGTGCGAACCAGTGTTCTTGACCAAGCTGTCCCTGGGCGATCAGAAGGAAGCTGGCCAGACGTGCTTCCGATGCGAGGAGATCGTAGCAACTGGCGTCGAGTCGGTTTTCAGTGACGTTGTAACCAATAGCGAACAGATCACGCGACTTGTTGTGGAGGAATGTGAAATCCATCTCAGCAAATTCTTCGCACTGAACGGCGAGGTGCTCAAGTCGGCGAATCTGTTCTGTGGCCGCTTGAGAGGACTCCTGCATCGCCGTCTGAAGTTGATAGATCCAGCGGAGCGATTCGCCACTCATTGGATCGGATGTTGTCGGCAATGGACTTGCCACGCCTGAAGCAACGTCCATCTCGCGGAGCGAGATGAGTACATTGTACTCCTCACGCTCCGCGTGAGGTTCGTTGCTGACAGGCTGGGTGTTTGAATCCTGCCGCTTGCCCAATGTCGTACCCGTGTGAATCGCAAGGATTTTCTGGATGACTGCCCCCAGCGACTCAGACAACTTGGCCACTTCGCGCAGCGTGGGAACTGCATCAAGCTCAGCGAGCAGCAACCGCAAATTCTCCAGTTCCTGAATCTGTTCCGGCGGCCCGCAGCCCCAAATGGTTTCCGGTGGAGATGGAATCAGCGCCCATGCGGCGAGTTGTCGCAGATCGGCAAGATGATCGACACACGATCTTTCAAACGCATCGGCCCACCACTGAAGCTCCGGGTGACCTTGAACAAGAGTCCTGAATTCAGCGGCATCGGAACTCAATCGCGGCAACAACCCGGCCACTGAACTCAGCGAGTAAGCACAACGATCAAGGACTTCGATCTGTCGATCCATGGAGCGAACCGCGCGTCCATCAATGCCTGGCAGACCGTCTTTTACAACGGCAATATGTTGCGCATGGGTCTCGTCACGCAGAATTCTCAATGTGTCCTGCAGACCTTTGAAGATTTGCTGAGGAACAATTTCCGTCTCCGTCAGCATTCGCAGCCCGGTCGCATGAACCAGCAACTGTCCGGCAAGATTGCCGCTATCGACGGTCGACACATAACGCGGCAGCAACGGCTCGAGCGTTCGAGTGTTGTACCAGTTCAGAAAGTGGCCACGATATCTTTCCATCGTTCCCAGAGTGCGAAACATGTTTTCCGTGCGGTCCATCATCCGTGTGGCGGAGCAGTAACCAAAATCATACGCCGCCAGATCCGACAACAGCGAGATACCGATATTCGTCGGGCTGGTCCGAAAGGCCACAACGTCACCGGCGTTCAAGTGAACATTATCCGGCGGCAACCAGTTTTCTTCTTCGGTGACAAACGCTTCAAAATAGCGCCACGTTCTGCGAGACAGCATTCGCAAAAACGTCTGTTGTGGAGCCGTCAGGCGATTCGCAGGCTTCGTCAGCGTGCGACTCAGGAAATACGCGATCAGCGGTGAGGCCAGCCAAAGGGTCAGAAATGGTCCGGCGACAATCACCATGCCGGGACGTTGAATCGTAAGCCACACAGCAATGCCGATTGCAATCACCGGAGCGACGATCATCGATCGACAGAACCCCACGACATCGCTGTGCGCGCTGCGATCGGCGTCGCTGGACGTTTTCCATTCCAGCAATCGTTTTCTGATCCAGTGAACTCGAACCAACGTGCGAATCGTGGCATCAACGCCGAGATACGCATCGTAGGGAAGAAAGACCAGCGTCAACAAACCTTCGGCCAGCGGTCGTCGCATTTCCATCGTGGCGGTCATAAGGTGAGTGACCATTGGCATATCTGTGGGCTTGGACACGAAGTCTGCCAATGTGCTGAGCAGTCGTGGAATCGCGACGACTCCGATCACAAAAACCGTCGCGGCCGCAGCGGCAAACGATCCCGCTGCCAGCCAGGCTCCAGCGAGGAGTGCGAGCATACATGCCGGTAGCAGACTGCGCCGAAGATTGTCGAAAATCTTCCACCGTGACAGTGCGGAAATTGGATTACTCAGACGCTTCTCACCAAACCCCTGAACTCGCGGCAACAACCAGGCCGCGATCTGCCAGTCACCACGCATCCAGCGGTGCCGACGACCAGCATCGGCCGCGTGACTCGATGGAAAGTCTTCATACAAAACTACATCACTTAAAAGGCCAGAACGGCAAAAACAGCTTTCGATCAGGTCGTGGCTGAGAATCGCGTTCTCGGGGAAGTCACCACAGAAACGTTCAAACGTATCGACGTCATAGATTCCCTTTCCGACGAAGGAACCTTCGCCGAACATATCCTGATACAAATCTGAGACCACTCGGGTGTAAGGATCAACGCCCGGATCACCGCCGAATAATTTCACAAACCACGAACGCTGAGAACTCGGCAGGCTGACTCCAACACGCGGTTGCAGAATGCTGTAGCCGTCCGTGATGCGACGACCATCGGCATCCAGCACCGGGCGATTCAGCGTGTGCGCCATGGACTCAACCATCTCACGAGCCGCATCGCGTGGGAGCTGCGTGTCGGTGTCGAGCGTGATGACGTAGCGAACTCCAGACAGCATTGCGATTTCACCGGCAACGATTGCGAAGCGTCCTTTCGTTCCTCGGAGAGTTGCGTTCAGATCGGCGAGCTTGCCACGTTTTCGCTCATATCCCATCCAAACGTTTTCCTGCGCATTCCAGCGTCGCGCTCGATGCAACAGGAAGAAGAGGTCACTTCGTCCTTCCGCGTATTTCTGATTGAGCCGATCAATCCCGTCGCGCGCCTGTTCGATGCGTTCTGCATCCGTTGGCTGAGTTTCCTCAGCAGCATCCGCGAAATCTGTCAGCAGTGCAAAATGCAGGTGGGCGTCGCGGTTCGCCAGATAGCGAATCTCAAGTCCCTCCAGCAGCCGCTCGATGCCCGCCTCATCCGACAACATCGTCGGCACGGCGATCAGCGTGCGATGTTCCGATGGAATGCCCTTGCTGAAATCCATTCGTGGCAGCGATTGTGGACTCACAAAGACGGAGATGAGCCAGTTGGCCACAGCAATCGACAATTGTGCTGCGCACATCAATACGGGAATCGCCAGCAATGAGGAAAGCAGGGCCGACTGTGATTGCCAGTCGCCCCACTTGAACAGGTTCGCGGCGGCGACGTATGTTCCGAGCAATACAAGTGTCAGATAAATTGCCAGCGGATGTGTTCGGCGGATTTTATCGATCGTCACACCAGCCGTGAATCGCATATTGACGAGTCGTTCCAATGCCGGTCGACCGTGATCGATCAGAAAGTAACCGACATGCGTTGAACGATGATTCGGTTGATCGGACGCTTGGGTCTCCGCCAGTTGAATCGCTCGCCGCGCGACTTCGTATTCGGTACATCGCGATCGCTTGGCAATGGCTTCAACCGCGTGTCGGTATCGGTCGCGAGTCGCAAAATCCATTCGAGCGTACACACCCGCCGGATCATCGTTGAGAGTTCGCTCGACCAGACTTTGCTCAGCAACAAATATCGACCAGTCGTTGACAGCGAGGAATCTCAAACTGGTAATGCTGTTTCCAACGCTGACCTGATCGACGGCCTGCGTCAGACCTTCTTCCGAGACCAGCTTTTCTGAGGTCAGTCCTAAATCCGCAAGCCGATGCTCAAACCAGCTTTTGGCGAAGGCAAATCCTGGATTGTGGCCCTGGAAGTGCCGAGTCAGCTCGGCCAGGAATGCACCGGACAGTCGAGGATTTTCTCGCGCGAAATCTGCAAGCACAAGGACCAGGTCCGTGGGGCTGTGTTCGGCCATCTGGATCATCCGCGCGGCCCAGTCCTCAGCAACGTCTCTGTCGCAACGTCCCTGGGAAATTCGCGTTGAGACACGTCGCAGGTTTTCAATCAGCGCCAGCCGCAGCATCAGCGGCAATGCCCATAGTTCTCCTAACTTGAGCGGCACGACAGACTGATACGCTGCGATGAATGCGTCCAGGCTGGCTGAGTCAACTCGACCATCCGTATGCGCGATCAGTTCCAGAGCAATCCCATACACGCGGGGAAAACTGGCGGCAGGGCCCAGACTCAGCCGTGGAAGTTCGCCGCTGTACGATCGAGGCAGCAGTCTTCTGGTAGAACGAATTTGCTCTTCGAGCAGATAGAAATTATCGAGCAGCCATTCGGCCGCCGGTTCAATTTGACAGCCTCGTTTCGCCGCAGTCGCGATGAGGACATAAGCGTCGATCAGGACCTGCTCATTCTCAGCCAGTCTTGGCAGCAGTTTATTCTCAGACTTTCCGGCGGCCAGATGATGTCCACCCGCAAGAATGCGCGCATGACGCTCCAGTTGATCGACGTTGTACAACTCCGCGCGCAGCGGCAGTTCGTCGGAACTCATTGGCTGCGACGACATGTTTGCCGAGGACTTTCGCCGCGAGAGCAATCGAGAAAGCGGAAGTTTCATCGCGGGTATCTGCATTTTTTGAATTTTTTCTACTTCGCGCGGATGGTCAATAATGATGTGACGAATTGCGATTCCGGCCCAACGGGCCATCCGTTCCAATAGCCAGGGCCATCGGCCCTGGTAACAGACTTAACGACATTTTTGTGAGCGGCAAGGCGCTAGCCGCCGGTATTGCCAGTGTTTTAGCCATATTCACCGGCGGCTAGCGCCTTGCCGCTCACTAAGTCCACGCCATTGCTATTAGAATTGATGGGCCTTTGGCCCGAAAACACGGAGAAAAATCCTTCACGGCGTTGATCACGGCCCCGGCCGTAAACGTTCGCCTTAAAGACTCACTTCGTCAGTTCCGACTTTAAACAATTGTAACTGACCTTCGCCAAACGTCGTGGTAATGGCAACGTCGGCTGCGTCACGGCCTCGGGCCATCAAAACCCGACCAATCCGCGGCACATTGTTGCGCGCGTCAAAAGTGTACCACTGACCGCCGAGGAACACTTCAAACCAAGCGCTGAAATCCATCGGACTGGGCTGTTTCGGGACGCCAATATCACCCAGATATCCCGTGCAGTAACGAGCCGGGATATTCAGGCAGCGGCAAAATGTGATTGCCAGGTGCATGTAGTCGCGGCACACGCCGACTTTCTCGCGATAAGCTTCCAGAGCAGTCCGAGTCGGACGCGCCTGCTGGTAGTCAAATCGAATATGGCGATGGACATAATCGCAAACCGCCTGAACGCGGGACCAGCCGGGCGGAGTTCCTTTGAAATGCGACCAGGCAAGTTCCTTTAGCTCGCTGTCGACTTCGCAGTAGCGGCTGGGCAACAGGAACATCAGGGCGGAATCCGGCAGGTTCTGAACATTCGCCTGAGTCGCACTGCGAACGACAAGATCGGGCAATCCGCAGTCTTCGACGATCGCTTGATTGCGCAATGTCACCAACCCGGCCGGCACCACCGCACGTCCGCAACGGTTTCCGTAACTGTCTATGAACCCCGACACAGGAACGCGCGGCTCAATCGAGAACTGTTCCGCACTCCGAACCGTAGGATCGCGCGAAGGATGCAGATACGTCATCAGGACAACGGGAGTCGCTTCGGGAAAAGTAAAAGAAATTTCAAAATCAACCCGAATCAACATGCAGGGTTCCTTATTACCGTTTCTTCAGTTCCCGACACGGCGGAGCCTCGTTTAATATGAAAACCATCACCTCTTCGCCAGTGACTGTACTGATGTCATGGTGCATACTTTTGCAACCCACGCCGGTTGATTCTTTCAGCATCGCTTCGAATTGCGATCTGGCGGTTTCCACCAGATGGGTTCGCACCTGTTTCAACAGATCCCGCCCCTTTTCGCCCGGAAGCGACCTCGCCAAATGCTGTTCCGCAGCGGTCAGTACGCCGGTGAGGCGCACCAGTACCATGTCTCCCAGGAGATGTGTGCGGATTTCCTTGGGACCGCGACCCATGTACTCGGTTTCAAATCGCCGAATTCCCTCGCAAACTGCCGCCTCAATTTCGCCCTGAGTTTTCATGCATGACGGATCCTGGAGAGTCGAAAATACGCATTACCGATCGAGCAGTATCAGAACTCCTGCTGCAATCGCAAGCGACGAGAGAATCAGACCCATGTTGGCGAATGTCACATTCACATTCACAAATGCAGTCGCTCCCGTTGCAATCAACCAGATTGCCAGCAGAAGCATACCGATATTCTTTGTTCCACGCCACTTCATAAGACTTCCTTAGAGAATACTTGTTGTTCAGGTTTAACGTTTCACAAATGCGTATTCGGGATTGCTGCGATCGAAATCACCGTTTGTCAGGTCCACGTTAGGATCGATCGAGAGTATCGACAAACAATGCTTCCTGGTCGTTGCCGTTCCAATTCATGTAAACACTATACACACCTAGAAACGAGTCAGATTATCCGTCGGCCCTGAATCACGCGGAGCAACACCACCACGACTGCGATCAGCAACAGTAGGTGAATAAACCCATTCAAAGTCGCACCAGTCACCATTCCCAGAGCCCACAATACCAGCAAAATGATAAAAATTGTCCACAACATGATCAACTCCTCCAAGACACAGACAGAGACAAATAAAACCTGAACGCCAGAACTTGAGATTTATTGAGGATGCAGCAAAGTCAGCATCGAGCGGGAAATAGCTGTCGTAGTGGATTTCGCCAGAAATCCTGCAAGAGCATGGAATTCTGGCAAATCCCACTACAAGTACAGACAGCTGTTGTTCCCTCGATCCTCAGGCGAGCGGCAGATGGTCTAATATCGGGAAAGAAGCCCGGCTTCTGGTGGTAAATCGTTTTCTGCCGCTCGCCTTAGTGAACACGGACTAATTTCCAGCACCATCACCGCTCCATGTTTCCGTTTCGATTTTTCCCGCCATCAAAAACACCTGCACCATCGCACCGGACGTGAAGATCTGCACGACGGTTCCGGTCTTGGCTTCAACTTCAGCAGAAGCTTGACAAACGTCAACACCGGTAATTCGTTTGATTTCTTTTCGCAATGGTTCAGCAGAAGTGTTGAATAATTGCCGATGCAGTTCCTGAACTTTCGCGGCTCCATCGGGCGTCATGGCCATCGTCTTTTCAGCCGGCGACAGTGTCCCCTGCAACGTGATCACAAGAGTGCCTTCTCCCAGAACGACAGTAATGGCAGTCGGAATAATGCCTGTGCGTTGTTCCTCAAAAACAGAAGCTGCGCGAGCAATCTGCTGAGCCATTGAAATCGTGGGACTGGCCATGAATTCCCTTTGATGAGATACGCGTGTGACAAAGTTCAAAACAAAAAAACCGACGTGCGGAAACACTCAGGGAGAGTCTCCACACGTCGGCTTACTCATCATTGAACCTCCCAGCCATGCCACGATTGGCGCGCTGAGCTGTTCTCCATTTAGTCATCCGACAACAACACTGCAGCAGCATTCAATTCGATTGAATCCGCTGTCCGACATTCTAACAACAAAGGTAGAAAGTACAATCAGGTATGTCCGAAATCGCTCATTCGGCGAGCGGCAGAAGTGAAACTGCCGTGGCCGATCAATAACTGTCGTAGCGGAACTCACCAGGAGTTTCGGCCTTGCGGGATTCCGAAAGTCTTGGCGACTTCCGCTACGTCCATATTCGAACAGTTACTGTCCGCCCGATGCTAACAGCCTTTGCAGGCAGCAGACTATTTCCCGGTGACCGCCAGCTTAAACTCGCCGGAATTGTCTGCTCCCTTTGCCGGATGTCCCATGACCTTAATGGTAAAATTCCCGAGCGAAGCATCATCCGTGCCGGTGAGCGTGAAGTCTGATTCTGAGGAATCGCTGTTCAGGACTGCGCTTTCGGGCGAGATCGTGACACCCTCAGGCAAATCTCCGAACGTCAAAGTGACGTCCTGTGTAAAGTTCTTGTCTCTTGAAACTCCGATAGACACAGTCTGGGTTTCACCCTGCTTCAGGGAGGTGGACAGGCGAGGAGTTGAAACGCTGAAGGTTTCCTTCGCTGTTACATTGAGTTTGAATTCAATCGCAGCATCCGTACCTGCTTCGGGGTGACCAGTCACCTTAATTTTGTAGTCACCAATCACCGCTTCATCGGTGGCTTTGAAATGAATCGTTGCATCTTTGTCACCGTGTTTGATCACGGGGCTGGCCGGTTCAATCGTGACGCCCTTCGGTACCTCAGAGAACTTGAGAGTCACATCTTCATCAAAATTCAAAGCACGCTTGATGCCAATCGAGGCTTCCGCCTCATGTCCCTGCTGCAATGCCGAGGACATTGTCGGAACATCCAGGTTAAACGTGTTCTCAGTCTGGCCGAACATCGGCTTCTTTGCAGTCACCGTCGTGCCGGATTCGGTTTTTACTGTCGCTCCTGGCCCGCCGGGAGTTCCTTCACTGCAGCCTGAGACGCTTGCCAGTGCCAAAGTCATGAGACTTGTGGAAAAAATCTTCATTTCGAATTCCTCAAAAAAAACAGCAAACGCTATCGACCACACACGCTGCGTGATCACGTCAGGTTCGCGGAAATTATTTCAATCGCCGGAGCTGTAGGCTTATGGCTTCAGCTTCACGATGAACTCGTCAAGCTCCTTCTCTGCCTGCTCTTTCGCGGAGCCATTACCAGCCGTACGACTGCTGAATTCCCATGCCAAACGGCGAGTAGCCCCACCCGGAATATGGCGTATAATATGTGTTATTGTACGAATTATACGGCGAGTAGTTTGAATTCCAGGATTGACCGTTCGCTGTACCATAGCCGTATGGTCCTGAGCCATAGTACGAATAATTGTTATTGCGATAAGGCTGGTACCTGTGTCCAACGCTGGGACCATAGCCGTACCCAACATTGGGGCGGTAACCGTAACCGCCGCCACCATAGACGGGATAGCCACGGCTAAAATTTCCGATGCCAAATCGAATTCCAGGGGCCGGACTGGCGTCGGCTGTGTTCAGAAGCAACGGTGTCGCACCAGCGAACGCCAAAGTTGCCAGGAATAGTCCTGGGATTATCAATTTCCTGAGTAAACGAGTCATAATGAGTTCCTTTTGAAATGCGTTTGAGAATCATCCAAAATGGGTGGCTGTGGCGAGAATCCGCAGCCACCCCGGGTGTTGACTTAATCGAAAACTGTGAGCGGCAAGGCGCTAGCCGCCGGTTTTTCCCAGTGTTTATCGATACATTCACCGGCGGCTAAGCGCCTTGCCGCTCATGAAATTAGCAACTCGCCCCAGCGTCCACACCACGATTATTCCGCGATGCGCGGCACCTTTTCAGCGGCCGTCACTTTTGGAGCAGTGACTGTCATCTGTCGAATTTCACGCAACTGCGCCAACTGCGTCTTTGTCAGCACCTTTTCAAGTTCCACAAGCTTGTCAGCTTCCAGCGAGACCAGCCGATTGTGAAGACCTTCAATATCCCGATGCTGGGATCGAAGTTGGCTGGCGTAATTCTGCTGAATTTTGTCAGCGGAAGCTTCCTGCTCTTGTGTCAGAGTGACCCCTGCGGTCTCAGTCAGTTGATCAACTGCATCCACTGGCTTTTCCGTTGCCTTATTCAATTTTGTTCCCTTACCTTCCAGAGTCTGCTCCGCGTGAGCGACCTGCCTCCGCTGGGCGTGGACCGCAGTCCGCTGAGACTCGGTCAGACCATCTTCGATGGCAGCCAGCAGCATGCACTCGGTGCGGACGGTACCCATGTACTTTTCGCCAAACTGCTTCCAGACGATTGCCAGTTTGGCGTCATAGTCGCTGATAATCTCTTTGGCCTTTGCCTGCTGCGGCTCCGTCAGGTTTAGCTTTTCCATGCACGCCGGAATGGCGGCTTCGGCATGTGTGGCATGAGGTGTCTTCGTCTCACTGTTCGCTTTTTGAACAGGTTTCGTATCGTCCTGAGCCATCGCGGACGATGCAAAGACCACTCCCCCGGCTGCCAAAAAGCTTCCGATTCGACGCAGCGTGACTCCCCTGAATGCCGCCCGTGAACGGATCTGGATACTGCTGCACAGATTTCTTAATCGACGCATAATTCTCTCCTTCAATTCCTGAAACACTCTTGAACATCCCTATTACACAGGGCAGAACACCTGCCCGGATTTCAACACGAAAGCCCGGCTGTTACGGATCTCTCGAACATTCCGCACAAACCAAAAAAAAACCGGCGTGCGGGAACACACTGTTGTGTATCCCTGCACGCCGGCTACTTCATATCGAGCCACCAATTCCGGTCTGCTTTAGACCCGACGGGCTGCCCTGTATTCAGTCGTCCGACAATTTGTCGATCAGCAATTTTCAATTAGATAAATCAAAACAAATCGCTGTCTTCGCAAAGTGTAATAGGTGCGACAGACATTATCCATGAAATTGATGGCTAATATATCGTGAATTAGAAAAGTAGTTTGAAGTCGGACAAAACAGTCGTGCGCATAATTCGTTTAACGGTGAGGCGTAGGCGAAGTGCAAGAACACCAACGCCTCCGGCTTGTCGTTAAACGAAGAAATCTCTGCATAGGTGCTTACTTAACCTGTCGAAACACGGGACATTCGGAGAGCGTGAAACTGAAAATCGCTTCGCCGGTGACCGTACTGACATCATGGTGCAGGCTGGTGACCTGGACTCCCGTAATGTCGTTGATCAGTGCCTGAAGCAGCGGCTTGGCGGTTTCGATCAGATGAGTGCGGACCTGCTTCAGTAGATCACGGCCTCTTGTGTCGCTGGGATTTTTTGCGAGTTGCTGCTCTGCGGGACTCAGTAATCCTTTCAGGCGGACCACAACAAAATCATCCAGTAGATACGCACGGATAGATTTGGGGCCGCGGCCCCGATAATCCTGCTCAAAGTGCGTGATCCCATCGCAGATGGCCGCTTCAATTTCACCTTTGGTTTTCATTGTGGCAGCGACTCCTTGACGGTCGCAAGAATTTCCAGCACCTTTGCGAAATCACCGGGTTTGACCAGATGATGATCAAACCCTGCTTCCTTCGACCGCGCGCGATCCCTGGATTGACCGTATCCGGTCATCGCAACCAGCACGACGTTTTTCAGGACTGCCTGCTGGCGAATTTTCCTGGCAACCTCGAACCCATTCAGTCCTGGGAGGCCGATGTCCAGGAGCACGACTTGTGGTCGAAAATCGAGAGCTGCTTCGAGCACTGCCGAGCCGTCAAAAGCCGTTCTTACTTCGTGGCCGGATGCTCGCACCAGCATTGCCAGCGTCGTCACCGTATCCACGTTATCGTCAACCACCAGGACTCGGAGGGATTTTCGATTTTCGATTGCCGAGTTTTGATCGGCATCGTCTGCCTTGGCTTCCATCGGCAATTGGCAATCAGCAATCGGCAATCTGACGACGAACTCGCTGCCTTCTCCAAGTGTACTGAAGGCGGCGACTGTTCCACCATGCATTTTCACGAGACGTTCCACCAGTGCCAGCCCGATCCCGAGGCCCCCCTGGGAGCGGTCAAGCGATTGGTCGGCTTGCGCAAAGAGATCAAAAACGCGTGGCAGGACTTCGGGAGCGATACCTACGCCGGTATCGCGGACGCTCAGGATCGCCTCAGCGCCGTCCTGGTGAAGCGTGACCCAGATGTGCCCGCCGGGTTCGGTGTAC
>JBBQSE010000014.1:0-44847 GCA_038214195.1 Planctomycetales bacterium | reverse complement strand
ATCAGAACATGACGAACGGCCGATTCATGTTTCGTTTTTGAACGACGACCGCTCAGCGGGATCGCTCAGCGTCCTTTGAAAGCAGATCGGCATCGCCGTGGCAATCGCATATCCCGGAAATCGTGGGGCAAGGCGTCGCTTTCAGTTCCAATTGAGCGTGCTTGCGTTCCGAGATATCGCTATTCATCCCGATCCAGCGTTTGACGCGACGATCTACGTTCAATTGAGGTACGGCACGGACGTGAGTCCACCGGTAGTCACCGCTGCGATGCCATAAGCGGCATTCGAAGTTCAAAGGCTCCAAAGTCTCGAGCGCCCGTGCCACGCGATCAATATCGACTCGCGATCCTCGGGATGAATGGCATTCACCCATCCCGAGTCTTTCCAGTCATCAAACGATTGACCGGTAAACTCACGCCAGCTGGCGGAATCATCGACGATCTTTCCTTCCGAAGTCGCGACCCACACAATCTGCGCCGACGCATCGACGAGCAAACGTGCTCTTTACTCATCACCATTCGCGTCAGGGGAAAAGTAATGCCATTCATCAGTCATGCACGATCCGGAAAAGTCAAATACGCTGAAGTGGGCTGGATGATCGGACTTCCACTACCGATTATTATTCTCTTGTGGTTCGTGAACGGCTGTGATTTCTAGCCGACAACCTCGCTCTGACGCGAAAGCACGGCGATGCCGGTCACTCTCGAAACGGTTCATCGCTTGGTGGATTCTTCCACAACCAATGCGGAGGCGGCCATGATTGTGACCAATGATTTCATTGCAAACATACTGCCCCGATTGTGCTCGACGTCTCGACTGGACGTTCCACATGTTGAGATCCTTCAAACAACTTCGCAATTGCCTCATTCAATCGTACGATAAGCGTTTGGATGTCGGCGAAGGTGACCACCTCCGAAGAGGTCGTTGCCGGAATCTCGCGCAAACTCTGTTCCAAAAGATTGAAAAAATTTGTACCGCGGTGTTGGTCAACTGAACTAGAAAACTCTCTTTAAGCTGTTTAGTCACCACCGTCGGCAAAGATAAGACAGATGCTCAGCCTTGTGTTGACAGTGTGCCTGAAATTCGTGGGTCGCGCCCCATAGTACGCAATTAAAACTCGTCTTCTCTGGGGATCGCGATTTCCTGCGGCGCACTCGCGATATCGCGGTCCAGTGCGTACAGATTCGCGTGGTCAGGCTGTAGGGCGGCGAGACTATACTTGTCGATCAGATCGTTGACGAGAGTTTCCTCTTCGATCTGTTCGCGGACGAACCACTGAGCAAAGTTGAAGGTAGCCCAGTCCTTGTTTTCGTGAGCCAGATTGACAATCGCGTCGATGGAGGCCGAATTGTCGATCTCGTGCTGCAGCGTTCGTTGCAGACAGTCGTTCATGTCTTTGGGATCGTCGGGCGGAGCGGCGATCGCCTGGATTTTGCACTTTCCGCCACGATCGTTGATGAACTTCAGGAACTTGAACATGTGCTGGCGTTCCTCGTTCATGTGTTTGTAAAGGAATGCTGCAATGCCGGGAAAGCCATTAACTTCCGCCCATGATGCATAGGCCAGATAGACTTGCGCCTGATACGCTTCCCGAGTCATTTGGTCGTTCAGTGCCTTTTCAATTTTGTCGCTAATACGTTTCGTTTTCATTTTGAGTTCCCTGGTTTTGTTTTCGTTGGGTGAAGCGGTCAGACCACTTTTCGGCCTGTAATGAGTCGAAATATCAAAACAACGACCGCGATGACCAGCAGCAGATGAATCAGCCCACCGAGCGTGAACTTCGCCACCACTGCAATCAACCATAAAACACACAGCAAAGTGATGAGTCCCCAAAGCATCGAAAGCGTCCTGAATTGAATTGTTGGAAAGTGGAGTGAGTCGCGTGAGTCTTTAGCGAAGAGCAAGTTGTGTGCCGGACCACATTCCCGGTATATTCGTCAATGGGAAGCAGATGCGAGCGGCAGATGAATTCGCACGATGGTCGCGGACGTCACCAAGACTTTCGGTCTGATAATTGTCCCCCAGAAACTCTTGGCAGGTTCCGCTGCTGGTGGCTTTACAAACATCGCATAAACGCGACCAATGCGGCGCGGTCGTCTTCGTTCAGCTTCAGGCCGAGGACACTATCAAATTTCTTCCGGCCTCATGGTGGCCAGCTTTTCCCAGGTGAGCCCGGCAGACAATGTTGCTCATTGTCTGAAGTATTGGTCTGTTGGCTAGTTGTTTCTCAAAGACTCTTGCGTCTTTGTCCATTCCGCCAGTGACACACGCAGTTCATCCATGTGTTTGTGCAGAGTCGGCAATAATCGTGTGGCCAGATCAAAATGCCCCTCGCGGCAGGCTTTTTCTATCTGCTGAGCAGACGAGACTGCGTTGATTGCTTCAAAGTTGGCACAAAGCCCTTTGATACTATGAGCTGTACGGGTTGCTTCCAGCGAGTCGGTTCGCGAAATCGCCAGCGGGAGTTCATTCAGCAGTACTGGAGAGTCTTCGAAAAAGTATTCCACAAGCGATGCCAGCAATCCACGATCGTTGTCCATACGTTTCAGGGCGACGACTGGATTCCAGATGGATGGGAGCGGAGAGGCTGCTGCAATCATGTCGGGTTCTCTTTGTTCTTTAGTCATTAAACTTAATACTTCGACTGACTGAAAAGCGTGGTAGATCGTTCAAGTCGCGATGATCTACCCCTATTGCACAATCTATTCCAACCGCGGCCGGGAACACAGCCAAGACGCAGGTATACAGCGAGCGGAAAAGATCTGTCAGATTTCGTAGCGGGACTCGTCAGAATTCCATGCGGTTGCTGGATTTCTGGCGAAATCCACTACGCCAGTGATTTCCAGACCCATGGTTTATTTGTGGTCGGAATGCCAGCAAACTGCAGAAGGCTGGTAGCTCAGCGCTCACACCGCTCGCTGACCGGTCGATTCACTCTTCGATGGCAACTGTTTTATCCATCGTAATTCCGAATTGTCGAACTCGGTCACGAATTTTGCCGCGCGTGATCCCCAGAATTTCTGCGGCGCGCGTCTGATTTCCTTCCACAAACTGCAGCACGTGTGTGATCAGAAACCGTTCCATATGCTCCAGCGTTTCCGCGTAGAGATCTGTAGAATCCTCAGCGATTCTGCCACTTACGAACGGCGCAAGATCGGAGTTCAGGCCCATGCCATTCTCCGAGTTTTCGAAGCTGGCGGCTCCCGTGGAAACCAGTTTTGAGATTTCTGCCGGCAGACAAGACGGAACAATCACCGGTCCGGTGGCGTTCAGCAAAGATTGGCGAACAATACTCTGAAGCTCGCGGACATTTCCAGGCCACTGGTACTTCATCAACAGTTCCAAAGCAGGCGGTGATATGCCTTCGGTGTCTGGTTTGTGCAACTGGCGAGACCAATAGTGCAGATAATGATCCAGCAACGCAATCACGTCTTCTCCTCGATCTCGCAGAGGCGGAAGTGTGATCGTGATGCCATTCAGGCGATAATACAAATCCTCTCGAAACTCGCCATCCTTCACCATCTGATCCAGATCCAGATTGGTCGCCGTCACGATTCGAACATCTGTTTGAATCGTCGTATTGCCACCCACGCGTTCAAACCGTTGTTGTTGCAGCAATCGCAGGACTTTGCTTTGTACCAACGTCGACATGTCCCCAATTTCATCAAGGAAGATTGTGCCGCCGTTACATGCCTCAAACTTGCCGATCCGCTGCTTGTCAGCTCCCGTGAACGCACCTTTTTCGTGACCAAACAATTCACTTTCCAGCAAAGCATCGGGTAACGCAGCGCAATTGACGGCAACGAACGACTCTTTCGATCGATCGCTGTTCTGATACAACGCACGAGCGACAAGTTCCTTTCCTGTTCCGCTCTCTCCACGGATCAGCACCGGAACATTTTGAGCGGCGACTCGACCAATGGACTTGAACACATCAAGCATCGCAGGGCTGCGACCAATGAATGCTTCGGAGTTCGTGGGACGGTCAGTTGACATCGGGAGTGCCACGGGCGTGTTCATAATGCGGCGTGTCTGGAGCGCTTTATCAACAAGGTCGTTGAGCGCAGGCAGATCAAGTGGCTTGGTGACGTAATCGAAGCCACCCAACTGCATGGCCTTGATGGCCGTCGCACTGTCCGTGCCGGAAGTGATAAAAATCACCGGGAGCTTTCGATCGAAGTCACGTATTCTGTGAAACACATCCAGTCCTGAAGTGCCCGGAAGCATGATGTCCAGCAGAACCGTGTCGATGTCGGACTCCTGAAGTATCTCCAGGCCACGCTCCGCCGTCAGCGCTTTCTCAACGCCGACGCTGATTTTTTCAAGCGACCTGTGGACCATTTCAGACACTGATCGATCGTCATCAATGACCAGAACTTTTGACATTGCGTAGAGATCTCAAAAAGCGGCAAATTTGGACCGAGCATTTGAAGTTACTGAATTTCGCCCGGCACTGTGTGGGGACATAGTTTAATGACACGACTGAAATGGGCAATGAATCAGGAGATTCGTTTACCACACGCCACGAATCGCCTGACCTCATGCTATGATGCCAAACAGAACACGTGAATTCGATCGGGGCATCGGCGGTTTTGTCGTTGTCCCATTTTTTATTCGAAACCGCTGCGGATCGCCGGACGGCACATTGTCGAATGATCCAATCAGGAGCCCCCTGTGGAACAAAGTGAAACTCTCATCGTCGCTTTGTCCGGAATTTTGGTTCTGGGTGTTGGAAGTCAATGGATTGCGGGCCATCTAAAAATTCCATCGATCCTGTTATTACTGACCTCTGGAATTCTTGCCGGGCCGGTCACCGGTTTCATCCGGCCCGATGAACTGTTCGGACACTTGATCCTTCCCGTCGTTTCGCTTTCGGTCGCGGTGATTCTATTTGAGGGAAGCCTTGGGTTACGCATTTCGCATCTTAGTGAAATTGGCAAGCCGCTCTTTCTGTTGCTGACCGTTGGCGTTGTCACGACCGGCGTGTTGTGTTTTCTTGCCGCCCACGTCATTTTGAATTTTGACTGGTCCACGTCGATTCTGCTGGGATCGTTGCTCACCGTAACAGGTCCGACCGTCGTTGGGCCATTACTCCGTCATATCCGACCGATGGGGCATGTTGGTCCGTTGGCACGTTGGGAAGGAATTGTCGTCGATCCCATCGGAGCGGTGCTGGCAGTTCTTGTTTTTTCCGCTATCAGCTCTATCGGTCACGCTGAAGTTGCCAATGTGGCGATGTCGGCAACTGCTGCGTTCATAAGAACTTTCGTGATTGGCAGTGCCGTGGGAGCGATCGCTGCGGTCAGCCTGCGAGAACTGTTGCGACGCCATTGCATTGATGACCACATTCAAAGTCCTGTCGTACTGATGATCGTGGTGTTGACATTTGCTGCTTCGAATCTAGCGGTTCACGAATCTGGACTGGTGGCTGTCACGATCATGGGTGTCATCCTTGCCAATCAACGCAGTGTGGCGATCGGTCACATCGTGCAGTTCAAGGAAAATCTGAGCGTCCTGCTGATCTCAAGTTTGTTCATCGTATTGACTTCACGACTTGATCTGACGAGCTTTCGCGGGTTTGGTTGGCGAGGTCCGGCGTTTGTCGCGGTGCTGATTCTCATCGTGCGTCCCGTGAGCGTAATGCTTTCAACGATCGGATGTCAAATCCCGTTCCGCGAGAGAATTCTTCTGGCATGGCTCGCACCACGCGGCATCGTCGCGGCTTCCGTCGCTTCGGTTTTCGCATTGCAGCTCGATAATGGTAAAGATTTCGTCGCGGCAACGTTTCTGGTGATCATCGGAACTGTGTTGACCTACGGACTGACCGCCGGATGGGTGGCCCGACGACTTGGTTTGAGCATCGCAAATCCTCAGGGCATCCTGATCGTCAGTGCGCACGCTGGCGCGCGAGCCATCGCCCATGCTTTAACCAAAGTGGGTGTGCCGGTCAGACTGGTCGATACCAGCCTCGAAAACACTCGAGTCGCAAGGATGGAAGGATTGCCAACTTATCATGCGAGTATCCTGTCGGAGGGGATTCTTCAAGCGGATCTTGGAGGACTTGGTAAACTCTTCGCGTTGACAGCGAACGACGAAGTGAATCTCCTGGCCGCCGCGCGAGGAGCGGAACTCTTTGGAAAGAAAGAGTGTTATCGTCTGAGCATCAAAAATACGGGAACAGAGCGTCGTGATCCGTCAAAGGAAGTCCTTGCGGGGAGAGTCCTGTTTTCCGAAAACTCGACGTATGCCGAACTGGACAAGGCGTTTGCCGCAGGTCGAATAGTCAAAACGACTAAGCTAACGCCTGAATTTGAATGGGACGAATTCAATGCGCATCATCCAAATTCATTGCCGCTGTTTACGATCGATGAACAGGGCGTTCTGACTGTTTGTACGGTCGAAGATGTTGAACCTCCACAGACCGGCCAGACAGTGATAGCCCTGATATAAAGTGAGCGGCAAGGCGCTAGCCGCCGATATCCTGCATGTGTATCACCGGCGGCTAGCGCCTTGCCGCTCACGACTTGATCAAGCGATCCGAAGCACATTGAGAATTCACATGAAATACGTTGCAGTTCTCAACGAAGAAGGCGGAACTCTGTTAACCATGAACATCGACGAATTCGCTCGTGAAGTTGCGCGAGTCTTTGAAGAGGCTGGTCATACAATTCAAGTTCTTCGCACGGACAATCAGCATTTGATTCAAACGCTCAAACTTGCAGCCACCAATGCTGATGCCATACTGGTCGCAGGAGGCGATGGAACAGTCTCAGCGGCATCGACGGTCGCAATGAGTTCGAAAGTTGCACTGGCCGTGCTGCCTGCCGGAACGATGAACCTCTTTGCTCGGTCTTTATCCATTCCGTTGGATTTGAATTCGGCGATGACGGCCCTGGCGAACGGCAGGATCGCGAAAGTGGATGTCGGCTGGGCCAATGATCGGAGTTTTATCCATCAGTTCTCGGTCGGTATGCATCCCCGTCTCCTGCGTCACAGAAAACAGGTTGAGTATCGGTCGCGAATTGGGAAACTGTTTGCGTCGATTCGAGCCACACTTGCTGCGATTCGCAAGCCTCCGGTCTTTGAGGCTGATATTCAAACGCCTGACGGAAGCAGTCGATGCCGCGTATCCGGAATTTTCGTCTCGAACAACCCGTTTGAAGAAGGCCATCTGCCGTATGCAACTGAACTTAACTCAGGAGTGCTGGGCTTGTACATTGCCTTCCCAATGACGACGTTCCAGTGGCTAAAACTTTGTATCGCCGTGATGATTGGCCGCTGGAAATCCAACTCATTCGTTTCTGAGTCCAGCGTGACGTCCCTGACACTCACGTTCCTTCGCAGGCGAAAACGCAACTTCGCATCGATCGACGGTGAACTCATTGACCTGGAAACCACCGTACGTCTGAGAATTGACAGCGGCGCGATGAAGGTCGTCGTACCACAGCATTGAAAGCTCAGTTGGTCCAAAGTCCGATCATCTGTAATACGGCTTGTGCTTCAGAGATTTCACGACCAAGGCATCTGCTCTTAATTCAGCAACGTCTCTTTGCCGCATGGTTGTTCGACAACCGCACTGATTCGTGATCGGCCGGATTCGTCCGTCTCCGCTGCCGTTCCAAGATGCATCCATCGCATTGGCACCGCCAAAAGCCTGAAACATCCTGCGGAAACAACAGTTTCAACGGCAATGGTACGACAAATGCGATAGTTCGAATGCAACGATCTCGCTGTGAGATCAGAGACAACGTAGACATGGATTTAAACGGAGAAGTACGATGGTGACTCAGCAGGAACTTCACGGCAATTGGAACCGCTGGAAGGGTGTGATTCAGGAGAAATGGGGCCAGTTGACAGACGATGATTTGGCTCGTGTGAAGGGGAACGTCAATCAACTGTTCGGGATGATTCAGCAAAAGACTGGAGCCACACGTGAGACCATTCAGTTGTTCTTCGACAGCGCGGTGAGCGACACGGCTGGGACTATTGATCGGGCAGCGGAAGCAGTTCGAACCTATGCCACGGATTTCGCAAACGTGGCTCAGGAAAAATACGAAAACGCCGGGGAAGCATGAAGTGACGGCATGAACTCCGCCCAAGACACGGTCCGGCGACATCCTGCGGAATCTGTCGCGGTTTGCTTCGGAGCGGGATTGATTGCCGGCGCGGTTCTGGGCTTGTTGTTGCGAAATCGTGCTTAGAAGCAGGACAGGCTTTCCAGCCTGTCGTTCGTGAACAGACAGATGAATTGGTGGGTCGCGACCCGCTGTTGAAACGGGGAGTGGTGGATCGATGGCACTCGATGACGACATTGTCGCGGATCAGATTTGCAGTGAGATGCGGGAGGTTCGACGAGAACTGCGGGGCAATATCGAATCAATCGCCACGCAGGCTCGACAGCTAACCGATTGGAAGTACTACGTCCAGCAGACTCCATGGCTCGCAATCAGCCTGGCGGCACTCGCAGGATTTTCGGTAGTGCCGAGTCGGACAAGATCGGTTGTCGCTGGAATCACTGCCGAATCGAAACCGGGTATGAACGTGATCGCTGGTGGGTCCGCAGGTTCCGTCAGCCGCCCGAAGGCTGGGGTTGAAGGCCTGACTGGATTTGCAAAGCGATTGATCGTGGCTGGTCTAACCAGATCCGTTGTGAACTTCGTCGCAGGTCAAGTGGCTGAGATTATTGATTCTTCCGCCAAGGCGAATCGCGGAACTCAGGAGTATGCGATGAAGAATGGAAAGGACAAGTCATGATCCATCGTATTTCAGACTTTAAGCAACACGCTCAAAATCACCAACCCGATACGGAGTTCCTGGCCACAATCGGCCGCAGAATCACTGATCGTCGTGGTGAGGTGAAACTGGAAACCCTGGCAAAGGATAACCCCGCAGTATTGATCGGCGTGGGACTGGCACTGGGTGTCGCGCTGGGCTGGTGGGTAAAACGCAAATGAGCACCGTATCTCAGCACTCAAACGGGTCAGATCACCCGACTTCCAGCGAGCGAGGATTTGGAACGCTGTTTCACGATCTCTTGAACCTCGCGGAACTGCAGGGCAAGCTCTTGGTTCACGATTTGAACACGGTTCGAACGGGGACGGGACCAGCCATGCTGATGATTGCGATTGGGATGCTACTAGGCTTCTCCAGTATTCCGGTCATGATGTTTGCCGCTGGATGGGCAATCGTGGTTATCTGGAATGTACCGGCGTGGATCGCATTGTTCGGTGTCTCGCTGGTGATTGGCGTGATTCCCTCAATGGCACTTTTGATCATCGGTTGGAGAACACTCCGGCGACGATCCAAAGTCTTGAGTCGCAGCGTCAGCGAACTGCAAGCCAATATCGCCTGGCTGAAGCGGCGACTGAAACAATCGTTTTGACGATTGACTGAATTCTTTCACAACACAATAAGGAGTAAGCTCAAATGGCCGATTTGAAATCGACAACGTCGCGAAGGGCTGGCGAAAACTGTCAAACAGATCAGTTCCGCAGCCGGACTAACCAACTAAAGCCGACGGCAGATGTCGTCGACTATCTTCGACAGTATGCAAGAGAGAAACCAGACGTGACGGCACTGTGGTGTCTGGGCATCGGAATCATGATCGGCTGGAAAATCAAACCGTGGTAGCGTCTGGTAAGCAACTTCGAACGATCGCGGCCTTCTCCCAGTCGATGGGAGTTGTCATATTCGTGGCTGTGCTCTACGTGGCGCGAGACATCCTGGTTCCATTGGCGTTGGGAGGATTGTTCGCATTTTTGCTGGCACCGCTCGTCAATCGACTTCAGCGGCTTGGGTTGCCAAATGTTTACGCAGTGATCCTGACGGCGGCTGGGCTTTTTTGTGCGTTGTTCTCGCTTCTGTACCGCGATGATATTCGAGATCGATTCACGTCGTTGGTATCGCGCGGCAATTATGTCGTCACCTCAGATGCGATTCGAGAAGCCTCGCAGCGAATTAGTCAGTACCTGATTGTGCAAACGATCCTAAATGTCACCTATGGATTTGTGTTTACTCTCGGGCTGCTGGCCATTGGGTACTTCCTGGCACCGACTGGAACATTTCCGTAGGTGGCTTTGCTCGGTGTTGTCGCGGGATTGTTTCGATATATCCCTTATGCTGGTGCTGTGGTTGGAGCATTCTTTCCGTTGCTGGTCGCTGCGGTGCTGTTCCCAGGTTACGAGATCTTTGCTGCAGTGGCGGTGCTGATTGTTGTGATGGAGCTGGTTTCTGGCAACGTCGTTGAGCCCTGGGCTTATGGATCCAGTACCGGCGTTTCTTCTCTTGCTGTCATTCTTGCCGCTGTTTTTTGGGGGTGGCTGTGGGGACCGATTGGATTGCTTCTCGCCACACCACTCACAGTGTGCGCAGTTGTGCTGGGGCGATATGTGGGCCGCTTTCAGTTCTTGGCGGCATTACTGAGTGATGAAGTTCCGACTGCGGCTTGGATCCGTGGCTATCAGCGTTTACTGGCAGGCGAAAACCACAAATTGATCGAATTCTTCGAAGGGGAATTGAAAATTCGTTCGGCCCCGGAAGTTCTCGACACCGTTGTTCTGCCGATCGTCAAGCGAATCAGGCGGGATCGCTATGAACAGGGCGTTGATGAAGTGAAACTGTTAGCACAATTGTCTGTGGCTTTGACGTCTGTGAAACTTATCGCACCTGATGATGAAACGCATGACGATCCTGCGACGGATTGCAAGCAGAGCGATGATGCCGCAGACAATTCGATCGAATCGTCGTCGCGTTTTGGAATCGCGATCGCGACCGCGAGCGAGGCTGATTCCCTTCTGTTGAAGACAGTGTGTCAGCAGTTAGGCGAAGACACACGCATGGAAGTGATTGAGTGTGAAGATTTGCCTGATCGCGAGTGTGGCAGGATCATTTCCAGTAATCCTGATTTTGTTATGATCGGCGTTGTGCCGCCGGGCGGTATGCAGCAGGCCAGATACTGGTGTCGAGCACTGAGAGACTCCGGTTATGAAGGACCAGTGGTGGTTGCGTGCTTCGGGAAATTTCGCAACTACGATACACTTCTTGTCCGATTTCGAATCGATGGTGCCGAGTGGCTGGTCACGACCGTCAATCAGACCATCAATAAACTCAAGGGGCTTCGAATTCGTCCCGCCGTAACTTCAAGTCCCTAATGATCAAATCACATCTATGGAGCGGTTTGCATGACTACGATTTTGATTGCCGATGATCGACGAGATACAAGTGAATGCCTGAAAGCTTTGCTACAAAAGCGAGGCATCGTGGTGGAGACGGCGGAAAATGGTTCCGAAGTTCTGGATAGGATTGCGAGACTGCAGGTCGATCTGATCGTAATGGATATGAACATGCCGGAAATGGATGGTTGCCAGGCGACAGAGTCTGTCAAAAGCAACCCCGAGACTCAACACATCCCTGTAATTATCTGTACTGCTCATCCTATGCCTGGTGACGAAGATCGAGCCAAAGCTGCGGGCTGCGACGGGTTCCTTGAAAAGCCGATCGAAATCGATTTACTCATTCCGATGATCGACGACTTGTTGAAAGCCGACCCTACATTGAATCCACTTGAGGCGGCGTAATACTTACTGAAAGAGTGTGCCGCATTCGATGACCGGCTGCCCGATTTCTGATCGACGACTCGTGTGTCATGAAGACGGCATCGTCAAGTTTTCCGCACGCGTCGGCAAAACCCACAGCGGCAGTGATGAGACTGAATGAACGGTCCGCAGCGCCCAATCCGGTACGACGATGGCTGAAGCATCAATCACAATCCGAGTTTCGCCTCCAGTCCTCGTGACACGCCGCGACTCAGGGTGTATCATCCGGCCAACATCGCTTCACGAGTCGCATTGATTCTGCACTAAGCAACCCACACACGCGGCCCCACGAAGCGGAAAAGTTCAACGCACGATCTATCCGTCCGGTTAATCGCCTGCCGCATAGATCGCAATTCGTTGTCGAAGGTTGCTGCCCTGCGCTATTTGGGGAGTCCCGCTTTCATCCGGGCGGCCGTTGTTTCGTAGTTTGCAGCAAGTTCTGTCTGACCGGCACGTTGAAAGACAGGCACGGCGCGCTGATACATGGCGATGCAGTATTCGCTGGGAGCGTCGCCGCGGGTCTGAGGCACTTTGGGGAGAAACTCGCTGTAGAACTGCGCGAGGACCTGATCTGTTTCCCGCCCTGTGGCGTTTACGAGCAATTCGAGTCGGTCCAGCATTCGCGGAACATATTGACCTTCTTCCGCATACTTTTGAATCGCGGTTGCCAGAGCCTGGATGGCTTCGTCGGAACGCTGTTTTTGTTCCAGCAAATCGCTGAGTGTCAGGAGTGCTTCAAACGCCAGGTCCGGACGCTGCGCGGCGGCATACACTTCCAGCAACTGATAGTAGGATGCGATGCGTTTTTTGGCGTCTTGTTCAAAGGCACTGAGATCATCAAAGACGGTAAGCGTAAAGTCCGGAAAGGCGGCGAAGTTCACAAACAACTGATTCAGCAGTGTAGTCATGGACTTGTATTCCGACGGGCTGAGTTCACGGTCGGTCGAAATCTTTGACAATGCCGTCCACGCCGCTTCGTTCCACGGATTCAATCCGACCACCCCGGACAGATAATCCAGGTGGGCATCAAAATCGAACGACAGATCGTCCGCCAGGACGGGATACAAAAGCATCAACCGATCCGAATGGCGTTTGGACATCGCATCCATGCCCACCTGATGCAGCCGAAGCTCCAGCAGACGGTCGGTTAATTCTTTTCCGGTTTGCGGATCGTTGAGATGACCAACGTAATAATGATCACCGCGATAACGGCCGTGGGATTCCAATGAAAATCGAATACTTCTCTGCGACACCGCCTGGAGTTCGACCCACATCACCCATGCATGCGCACCACCGTAGCGACCGCTGCCGGTCACGTAGGCGGCCGGAACTCCAAGACTCTTCCCAACGCGAGCAGCAAAATCGGCCTGCATCGCGCAGACGCCGCCAAACTGTCTGATATTGGGGAGATTGTATTCTTTGCCATCCAGTCGGCACACCTTGCTCGCCGTGCGGAGCATCTCGGTATCATAGGGGACCTCTGCATAACATTTGCCAAACATGGAACGCGACGGAAGATACGCCTGCAGCGCCCACGTGCGTTCCTCCGCTGGAGTTTCGTGGTTCACCAGATGCACGAGAAACTCCCACGGCACAAACTGAGTTCGGCCTTCCATCATTGATTCGGCATCAGTCAGGAAACGAAAATTCTCAATGCCCGACAACAACCTGGATGGCATTGTGGAGTGTGTTCGGTGTGCCTGGCCGTCGTATTTGTAAACGCCTCGGCCATCGTCCCACACGACCGACGTCGCGATCGCCAGAGAACCATATCGTTCAATGAGTTTCGGGAACTCCGTGCGAAGCTGATTCAGCATTCGAACGGCTCCCGCGACATTATCCGATTCTGGCTGAATCGCGGTATAGAACTCCTCCTTCAGGTCGGTATGATCTGCAAACCATGCCATGGCCTCGTCGTAATTCTGGCCCAGTCCCACATGCAAATCGGTGTCGTGACTGGCGGCGAACTGATTCGAGAAGACTTTGCGGACTTCTGCGTACGAATCAGTGACGAAGAGTTTTCGTGGTTTCCCCGGTCGCCTGGCACGTTCTTCGTACAGTGGTCGTATCGCTTCGACAAGTGCCTGTGTCGGCTTCACCGGCACAAGTGGTGCCTCGTACTTCTGCACAATCGCCACGGGAAGATCGAGCACACGGGCGATGCGATCCAGTGTTTCTGATTCGGTGTGTACTGTCACCAGCAGCCAGCGGTCCTGCGCAAAGACATTCAAAGGATCCTCATTCTCCCATGGTTTACCAAACACATTGCCTTTCAATGGTTCGATCTTTTCCACGTCCACCTGCCGGAGATCATCCGACTCATACAACACTGCCGTCACAGCCTGATCGTTTACCGTGAGCGTGGTGGTGATCCCCTGGAACGGCAACTGAAGTTCAGCGACCGTTGATTCAGCCAAAACAACCTCAAGTTGCTGCTTCCGCAGGTCAGAGATCAATTGCCGCACCGGATCGGAGAACCTGGCAACCGAGATTTTTACGACGTGATCACTCGACAGCGCGGCTTGGGATTCTTCCTTGGCGTGGACAGTGAGCGAAATGACTTCACCGCTCAATGATTCAGGCGGAGTCCAGGTCACAACCCCGGATTGGGCGTCGATCTTTGCAGTTGACAGCAAAATGCCAGATGCACCATCCAGCGAATAGACGACCGGCACACCAGGTTCGTCTGGATCCCGGGCAACTACCGAAAACGTCAGCGGCTCATCCGGCGTCGCGTCGATTGTGGGCGTTTCCACAAATTGCGGAGCAGTGTCTGATTCCATCACAATGACACGGAACCGTCCTTCAGTGGTGACGCCGTTACTGGTCACCTGGAAAATCACATCATGTGTGCCCGGGCCGTCCGCTTCGCCGGGAGTCCACGTGAAATTTAGAGAGACAGGATCGATGACAGCGCCGCCGGGTGCTTTGATGAGTCTAACATCTACGGGCTGACGATCGCCGGCGACTCCGACGTGCATCGCGAGAGTCAACAATGCGCCTTCTTTGACGGTCTGTTCAGGCAGGCTCCGCGTGATCATTTCAGCAGGCGTCGCTGTTGGCCAAAAGTGCCAAACTCCCGCTCCGACAGCGCCAACGCACAACATCAAGGGGATCCAGACTACGAGCGGATTTCTGCGCTTTCGTCGTCGTACTCCTGACGTGCTGTCATGACTGACGCTGACGATGGGAGGAACGCCGGGCGTCGATCCGAGCGGTTGGGGCGATGTCAGAGAGGGGGCCGATGCAATGTTTAACGGCGGAGGAGACTCCACCAACTGCATCGGAGGATCATTCTGCAATGCCTCAGTCGATTGCGCCACGCGAATTTTCGTCTGGCATTTCGGGCATTTGATTTGGCGTCCGGCAAGTTCCGGTTTGACGCGGATTTTGGACTGACATTCGACACATTTCACCAACAACATGGCACACTCCCGAGTCGGGTTTGATTGTCAGCATCAAGGTATCGATCCATTTTCCGCGACGCCAGCCAGCATCCGATCAATATGGTCTCGCGAGGTATACAAGTGCGCTGAAACGCGAAGAAAACGGTGTCCATTCCACGAGCCAACGGGTATTTCAATTCCATGCCGGTCACGCAGTTCGACCTGGAGCGGATCCGGATGGCCGTGATAACCAGGTTTCGAGCCGGGCGGTTGAGGGAGTTCGACTGCCGCCATGCTGACAAAATTTGATTCGCCCGGCGTACAGAAAACTCCGATGCCAGGCATTTTTAACAGTTCCCGCCGCGCGTAACAGATCAGCGTGTGAGCATGTTCGCGAAACTGCTGCAGTCGCTCCGGCGTGAAGAACCGGACGGCGTCCGCTATGGCCAGCAGCGGTGCCGGGTCGCGCGTTCCCAGCCAGTTTGTGCGATCTTTCCAGGAGGCCGCTCGACCGGCAATACTTCCGCCCCAACTGATCATCGGACATCGAATTGAGACCTGTTGACGTGGATGGACCCACAGAAAGCCACTGCCAAACGGAGCACACAACCACTTGTGTCCGCTGGCGCAATAGAAATCGCAACCCAGGTCGTTCAGATTCACGTCCAGCATCGCGATGGCGTGCGGTCCGTCAACACAAACTGCAATGCCGTGCTTCGCCGCCATCTGGCAAATGGCTTTGACGGGAAGAATACAGGCTGTCGCCGACGTCACGTGACTCACCACGACCAGTCGTGTTTGTGGCTTGATCGCGGATTCGATCGCACTGACGACTTCAGCATCGGTCGGCGGATACGGCAACGTTGCAGTGGTGACTCTCGCTCCGGATTCCCGGCACTTCGCTTGCCAGATATTTCTCACCGCGCCGTATTCGTGATCGGTCAAAAGTACTTCGTCGCCGGATTTTAGAGTGACACTTGCCGCTACAACGTTCATGGCCACTGTGGCGTTGTCGATCAACGCCAGACGTTCGGGTTGAGTCTTAAGAAACTCCGCCAGGACCGCAGACGTGCGATCGAGTTCTTCTTCCATTTCCTGGCAGAAGAACCGCATCGGCTGCATTTCAAGTCGTTCGCTCCATGCGGCCCGAGCCTGCTGCACGGGCAGTGGCGACGGACCAAACGAGCCATGATTCAGATAAACGGTCTTGGGATCCAGCTTCCAGAATGAAGCCAGCGGATGCTCAATGGTCACGAATAAAGATCTCCTCAGGCCTGCAGCGGAGTTTCCGCGACAGTGTCAGCTGGATCGCAGTCGCTTGCTTGCAAGCAACTCGGCAGACGGTAGTTTGACGTTCCAGGCAAGTCCCGTGACTTCCATCAGCCGAATCATCCACCAGGAAAGATCCAACTGCCACCATTCGAGCCCGTGGCGGGCGGATGTGGGAAAAGCGTGATGATTGTTATGAAATCCTTCTCCGCCGGTGACAATTCCGCAGATGAGGTTATTCCGTGACTCGTCCATGGAACGATAGTCCTGTTTTCCAAACAGGTGACAAATGGAATTCACAGAAAATGTCATATGCTGCACAAGAAAGATCCTCGCGCAACCGCCCCAGAGAAATCCCATGAGTGCTCCATGACCCGTGCCGGTGACAGCCCACGAAACAGCGGTGGGAATGAGGAAGGCAAGCGGAAACCAGAGATAATCCCACGTCCGATGGATCCAGACAGCCAGAGGATCCTGCAGCAGATCGGGTACGTAGCGGATGTGATCAGTCGTAAAGATATGTCCGGTCATTAGCCAGCCGGCATGAGCGTGCCAAAACCCTTTCAGCGAATTCAAAAATCCCTGTTTATTCTCGTGAGGAGAATGGGGATCGCCCGGCTTGTCACTGAGCGCGTGATGCTTGCGATGCGTGGCGCACCATGCAATGGGTGAATTCTGAACTGCCAGCGCGCCGATGATCATCCAGAATGCCCGTATCACCGGGTAGGTTTCGAACGAGCGGTGCGTCAACATTCGATGAAAGCCGACCGTGATGCCTAATCCAGCGATGGCGTAGGTCGCGTAAAGAATGAACAGTTGCGTCCAATCGAACCATCCATTTTTCCAGCTCAGCCACATGGCTGCAACCAGGCCGAAAAATGGAAGGGTGAGACTTAGAATGATGCTGACGAGGTGAAACACGCCGCTGGCGGGCGGCTGTAAAGTTCGCTCGTGAATTCCCGGAGTGACGATTGAGGGATCAAACGCATCGTGGCTGCTCGCATTGCAGTTCGGCACGGCAGCCAGCACAGCTGTTGTCAATGAATCGACTCTATTGCGTTCCATTATTCCTCCATGACATGTGGGTCGATCAGGGTGTTGGTTCCATGTGCGATTTTTGCGGATGACGATCCAGCTGTCATCGATGCGAAAGTCGCTTGCTTTCAAGCTGCTCGAGAGACGGTAGTTTGACGTTCCAGGCTAGTCCAGTCAGTTGCATCAGGCGAATCACGTACCAGGAAAGGTCGATCTGCCACCATTCAAGTCCGTGGCGGGCGGATGTGGGAAAGGCGTGATGATTGTTGTGAAAGCCTTCTCCGCCGCTGAACATGGCGCAGACGAAGTTGTTCCGTGATTCATCGGTGGACTGATAGTCGCGTTGTCCAAACATGTGGCAGATAGAGTTCGTGGAAAAGGTGATGTGCTGCACGATAAAGATTCTGGCACAGCCACCCCAAAGAAATCCCATCAGCGCGCCCTGTCCCGTTCCAGTGATGGCCCATGAGACTGCCGTCGGAATAAGGAAAGCAAGAGGGAACCAGACATAATCCCACGTCCGATGGATCCACACCGCCAGTGGATCCTGCAGCAGATCGGGCACATATCGTTTGTGGTCCGTCGTGAAGATATGTCCGTTCAGCAGCCAGCCGGTATGAGCATGCCACAGCCCTTTCATCGAATTGAAGAACCCCGGTTCGTTTTCATGAGGAGAATGAGGATCTCCCGGCCTGTCGCTAAGGGCGTGGTGCTTGCGATGCGTAGCACACCATTCGATAGGGGATTTCTGAATCGCCAGCGCCCCCATCATCATCCAGAATGCTCGTACTGCGGGGAATGTTTCAAGTGACCGATGTGTCAACATGCGATGGTAGCCGATTGTGATACCGAAACCGGTCAGGGCGTATCCGGCAAACATGATCAGCAGTTGCGTCCAGTCGAACCACCCATACATCCAGCTCAGCGACATGGCTGCAACCAGGCCTGCGAATGGAAGGACGAGACCGATCGTGGTGTAAATGGTGTGAATTAAGGGGGCGTCCGGCGGTTGAACGGTTCGTTCGTTCGCTTCCGGAGTGACGATTGATGGATCATGGGAGAGCTTGCTGTTGGCATTTGGCTCAGGAGCTGCGGCCAGCATGGCTGTCGCTACAGAAGAATCGTCGTCACTGGATTTCATCGTGTGCTCACAATACTTAGTCGATCAAGGTGTTGGCCCGGCATTCAGCATGTAAGATGAACGCAGGCAACGTCAGCGGGATGAAAGTCGTTTGCTTTCAAGCAGTTCGGGGGACGGGAGTTTGACGTTCCATGCGAGACCAGTGAGTTCCATCAGGCGGATCGCATACCAGGAGAGATCAAACTGCCACCATTCGAGTCCGTGGCGTGCGGACGTGGGAAATGCGTGATGATTGTTATGGAAACCTTCGCCGCCGCTGAAGACTCCGCAGACGAGATTGTTGCGTGATTCATCACTGGACTGAAAGTCGCGTCGGCCAAACAGATGGCAAATTGAGTTCGTGGAAAAAGTAATATGCTGCACCAAAAAAACTCGTGCGCAGCCGCCCCAAAGAAATCCCATCAACGCGCCCTGGCCAGTTCCCGTGATCGCCCAGGAGATCGCGGTTGGGATAAGGAACGCGAGCGGGAACCAAATAAACTCCCAGGTTCGATGAATCCACACGGCCAGCGGATCCTGCAAAAGATCGGGAACGTACCGAACCTGATCGGTCTTGATGATGTGTCCTGTCAAAATCCAGCCGGTGTGGGCGTGCCAAAACCCTTTCAGCGAATTGAAAAACCCAGGCTGTTGCTCGTGAGGAGAATGTGGATCGCCAGGCCGGTCGCTGAGTGCATGATGTTTGCGATGCGTGGCACACCATTCGATGGGCGACTTCTGCACCGCCAGCGCCCCCAGCATCATCCAGAATCCGCGGATGACCGGATAGGTTTCCAACGATCGATGGGTCAACATTCGATGGTAGCCGATGGTAATTCCGAACCCGGTCAGCACGTACCCGATGACGAGGATTGAGAACTGCGTCCAGTCAAACCACCCATGTCGCCAGGCGAGCCACATCGCTGCGACCAGGCCCGCGAACGGCAGAAACAGCCCAATTGAAATGCCGACAGAATGATACCATGGAGCGTCGGGCGGTCGGGTCGTTTGTTCATAGGGCAGCGGCATCACAAAAGTAGGGTCGTCTGATTCGAGTCCGTCGTCGGGTGACCGAATTCCGGTCAGCGGCAGCGTTGTTGTGATCGACGAGTCGATTTCTTTGAGTGCCATGATTAGTCCGCAAAACATCGGGCGATCGGGAGTTGGCTGCAAGCGTAATGCCAGTATTCGCACGGGTCAATGTTTGTCACAGCCGACCAGCGGGAATCCTCAAAATCCGCGCACCGTGACTTCAGGAACAGAGCCTGTCAGTTCGCTCGTGCTGGTCATTACTCTGCCAAAACCATGATTTCGACCTTCCGAAAGTCAATCGGATGACTCTCCGACTGCAGCGAAATCGTTCCGCCGATCAGCATCAGGTGTCCATCCCTGATCAGCTTTTTGGCATTTTCATCGCGTTCGTCGAGTTGTGGCTTGTTGTATTCGAGGACGACTTCGCCATCCAGCAAATGCTTAATCACTTCGTTGTTGTGAACTTCGATCTCCGCTGTGACCCACTGTTCGCCATGGTAGGTTTTCGACGTCGAATTGATGCAATGCTGCAGTTTCAATTCGCCATTCATCACGACGTTCGTGCCTGGCGTGCAGAGGTTAGAGGTCGTGCGAGGATCCTTGCCGTTTCCTCCCAGCAGCTGCACTTCAATCGAGACCGGAAAATCCTGGTCCTTTGTCATCGTTTTCGGATCCTGACCGTGAATCATCACGCCACTGTTCCGAGTCGCCCAGCCTGGACCTTCCACACACTGCTCACCCACGAATCGGTATTCAACCCGAAAACGGTAGTTCGAGAAGCTGTCTTTGTAGAACAGATGCCCGAACTGTTCGCCAAATTTTTCATATCCGCCGCCATCGTAGCGAACCTGCAACAGTCCATCGCGGACTCGGAACGTATCGCCGTTGTTGTCATCGAGTTCATGGTACCGAATCTTCGGCGTCCATCCGGTCAAATCCTTGCCATTGAACAACGGCACCCATTTGCCATGAGGATACGCATCGTCCGCCACTGCGGAATTCAGGCACGAAAGGCTTAAAAGTATCGCAGTCAGAATGCTGATCATCAGATTCATGGGAGGTCTCATCTCAACAAAGCACGGGGAGAAGAATATTCCGACAGAGGTTACGAAGAAGTGTATTTGAAAACAATGGATGCAATTCTGTCACCGTAGTCTTCTCTTCCCCCTGGCAAGCAATAATCCAAATTCAACAAAACAGGCACCGGGCGAGACGAATCGGGTGAGAGGGAAAGAATTAACTGTTTTCTGGTTCATCCTATTCACTCCAGGTCAGCCCCCTCATCCGGCCTATCGGCCACCTTCCAGCCCTTGCCAGGGGGAGAAGGGACATGGAAAACGTTGACCTTGAAACTACCTCAGCCTGCACCGCGTGAAGTATAGTCACCACCGTTGCATTTCAAGCTTGAATTCGCGACATCTCTCTGTCGCAAAAAGATCATTGGGTTAATACTCAACTACTCCTCAGCCTTGACAGTCCCCGCGCATGGTATCAATTCAAAGGTATCGGGCTTGAAGACAATGAGGTGGTGAGTTGAAAACACTCTTGCCAATTCATCGACCACGGCTGGATCAGTCGGCAGACGGCAGACGATGACATCCCCAGACAAATCCGGTGGATTCACAATATAGCTCAACTGTGGGTTTGAGCCGCGTTCATCGACAAGCACCAGTGCCGGATGCTGGACCCGATCAGAAGTCGTCAGCAATCGGAAGTATTCGAAGCGAACGCGGGAAAATGCCTGCTCGCGGAAGGCGGTGGTCACACGCGAAGGCCCCCAGAACGTCTCCGCGTCGAACCAATTGGGAATCAATGACGCCAGGATCAACGCTATCAGCCATCCTGCGGCGAATTTGGCTCCAATGAAGGGACGCAGGGTTTCAACGGCTGAGTGAATTCCAAACGTGGCAAGCATGATGAGGATTGGGGCGGTCTCAAAGACGTAGTGCCAGTGCATGATGCCGTCGTACCAATACGGAACATGCACAGCGTGCAGTGTCAGCACAGAGCACATCAGCAAGAGAGGACGATGATCCTGAGGATCGAAAAGACTGCTCGTCGCGGCGATGATGCAGAACGTCAGTGCTGCCAGTCCGAGAGTCCACCGCAGACTGTAAAGCGTGCGGTGGGCCACGTTCGATCCGGCTTTTGCGATTGTCAGATTCTCCGCCCAGTTGTCGTAAGACTGCAGCACCTTCGATTCCGGCAGTGACGGATCAACGTTGGCGTTGTCGAAACCGTACCGGTGACGAGGCGTCCAGGTTTCGGTGTAAAGTTGATAGGCTGACTTTGTCCAGCTGCCTGTGATCGCCTGATTCATGATCATCAGAGTCATGAATCCGAACGACAATGGAATTCCGATGGCCAGAAAAACCAGCATCGGTGAACGCTTCGGCGATTGCTCAGGAGATGCATGGCGGAGCGGTATGGTCCGATATTGCTGGATCACGGAACCAACCAGCCAGACCCCGAACGGCAATGCAAAACCGGCTGCTGTCATCGGTCGTCCCAGCATCGCGAGAGACAATCCGATCCCAGCCAGCGCAATGTCGATGGTCCGTCGATGCTCCATGAATCGCAGCATGGCCCATAGAAAAACCGACAGGGCAAGCATCGTAGGGTGATGAGCCAGCAGCAGATTACTGAAGCAGGCCAGGCCGGGGCTGACGGCAATCAAGAGTCCTCCGACAAACGCATACTGCGGTCCCATCAGGCGAAACAGACAGCGATAAAAGAAAATGCACGCCAGCGCTCCAGCCAGCCAGTGTCCAAAGTACGGCCTTCCAAGAGCCTCAAACGGAGCCATCCACAGACCGGTCCAGGGAAAATAACGACTTGCAGTCGTCGGCCGATTGAGAACATGGACCTGATGAAACAGGTCTGGCTGCACGGTCATCGCGGGCCATGTAAGGCGTCCAGCCAGAAACGTTCGGGCCTGAAGCAGATAACTGAATTCATCGTGATACGCAGGCGGCAACTGATAGAATCGGAGACTCGTCGGGGCATTCGCCTGGCCTGGCACTCGATCAATCGCAACTGTCCGAAAGCCAATACTCGCGCTACTCAGCAGCGATAACACGAACAGAACTACCGCAACGGTCAGCTGGCTGGAGATCCTGTCACTAATTCCAGCTGATGCTTGCGGAATGGTTCCCTGAGCCTTTTCCGCAGTTGGCCGTCGTCTCCAGAATTCACAGTTGAGGATCACGAGTGGCAGCGGAAGCAGCACCAGGAGCGAGAGTGACCAATCAAGATCCATCGCAAACAGCCAGCTCAGCACTCCAGCGGGGGAGTTTGCTGCAGCAAGGATTCGGGGAATTTCATGCCAAAGTGCGAGCGATGTCGTTACCAGCCATGCCACACAAACACTTGTCGCGCGGAGTCGGATAGCGGACGTGGGATCGCTTTCATTCAATGCGGATTGCCGGGGCGGGTTAGGTGTCATGAAATGAACGCTCTTGAGACCGGCGACTACGACTCATCCAGGTAATAATTCCAGCCCTCAAACTGTTCGTCCAGATGCAGGAGTTCGTCGGCATGGGATGGCGAATCGATATGATACAGTGCATTCTGGATTGAGTCGTCTCGACCAATGGACGCAGAGAGCGCGGAAAGTACCTGCAAATGACGTTCGGGCATCGATTTCGGAGTCAGGATCAGAACCATACAGTGAACGAGACGACCGTCGGGCGTGTCAAGTTTCAGTCCGTCGTGACTGATTCCCATCGCTCCAACGATCTTATCACCGCCGTCAAGCCTTGCATGAGGCAGCGCCAAGCCTTCGCCGACACAGGTTGAAGCCACTCCTTCGGCTTTCATGACTTCATCGTAAAGGTACTGAGCATCGACCGGCAGTTTGTGGATGCTGACCGTCAATTCCACCAACTGTCGGATGGCTTTTTCCTTTGTGGGGCCAGTGAGTGTCGTTGTGATATTTTGTTCCGACAGAAAATCCAGGACTCGCGCGCGATCTCGCCCGAAATCACCGGACTTTTGCAGTCCCATTCGCGTCAGAATCGGACCGATGGTTTCATTCATCAGCACCATGGCCAGCACGACCGCCAGAAACAATTCCTTGATTGAATCAAATTTCGGATCTTCCGTCACCAGCAACATCAGACCCACTGCCAGACCGGCCTGTGGGATCAATGAGATTCCGATCCACTGCCTAAACCGCTGTGTCGCGCCAGCCAGTTTCATGCCGATGTAGCCGGCTGAAATCTTGCCGATGCCGCGCGTGGCAAACGTAATGATGGCCAGCAGTCCGCCAATCGCGAGCGTCTCAAATTTTAATTCCATTCCCGCGACAGTGAAAAACACTGCGAAGATCGCCGATTCGAAACCTTCAAAAACACGGTGTCCAATTTCTTCTCGATCCGGCGTCAGATTGGCCAGCGTGACCCCCAGACTCAGACACGCGAGCAGGACAGATAGATCCAGGTGCTTGGATATACCGGCGGTCAACAGAATTGCAATGAGCGACAACGCCGTCAGCCGATCAGACCGGACCACGCGTCTGGTCAGCAGAATCAGCGTGACCCCCATAACGAAGCCCAACAGCAGGCTTGTGCCAATTCCAATCATGGGCTGAACGAGTTTCGCTGCAGCAAAAACATCCGTTGGCTGAATTGCGGTCCTGGCGATGGTGCGTGCCAGTTCAAACAAGATGATGCACACCAAATTGTTCAACGCCACACCTGCCAGGAGCGTCGTCACGAATGAACCTTTTGAGCCCGTCTCTTTGACGATCGCCAAAACTGTTGCCGGAGCCGTCGATACGGCGATCGTGGCGAGCAGGAGCGCCGTGTACCATTCCGTCTTCGAGAAAGCGATGACAGCGCAGAAGACAAGCAGCGGAGTTATCGTTGCTTCGAGCAGCACGAGCCACAACAGCCTCCGCCATGCCGTGCGAAGACGACGAAAATTGAGATGGCTTCCCACCGCCACGGCCATCAGTCCCAACGCGAAATTCACGAGGGCGTCCAGCGAATGGATCCCCTTGTTGGGAGCGGCATGTTCGTCCAAAATCTTCAGTACCGAACCTCCCATCATTACGCCCGCCAGAATCTGCCCGGTGACTGATGGCAGCTGAAACCGTTTGGCGATTGCACCTGAGATTGTGCCGACAACCAGAATCACGGCCAGAATCAGCAGCGTATTCGCGTCATTCAGCATTGGGAATTCCGTGAGGACAGGGTTGAGGCATGGTGACCGACGCAGAATTATAGTGCTTTGGGCACAGCCCCGCGAATACCAGACCTGACGGCGACTTGTCAGATGGCCTTGCGAAACATCCGCCGTGCGGAAACAATAACAGAAACCTGGACCGTGGCCTGTCCGAAGGACACCCAGTCAACTCTCCGATTCGCCAACCATATCTGGTGTCCTGAAAGCCAGATTTGCAGAACCTCCGATGACTCGATGTGACCTCTTCTCATTTCTTACAACGTGCAGCCTGCTGCTCAGCGCCGGGGTTGCGATTCCTGATGACACAGCTTCATCAAATCTCGAGACACAGAGTAGTGCAGGGATAACATCTGAACAGCTCCAGGAAGCGATTTCCGGGCTGGGATCGACGGAGTACTCCGTGCGACAGCGGTCCATGGAGTTGCTCAAGAATGTCACCGCAGAACAGATTCCGGTGCTGGGCGAGGCGATTTTAAATCACCCCAATAACGAGGTTGCTCAACGCTGCATTGAACTGATCGAGCAAAGATACACGACGGGGGACCGAGATTCGGGTTTGACGCGGAGATCGTCCGAAGCACTGGAACTGGCGGCGAATTCGGATCGCTGGTTTGTCGCCGAAGCCACACGTGAAATTCTGGAACGGCATTGGAAACGTCGTGTTGAAATCGCCTGCGTGGAATTGCAGGCGTTGGGTGTTCCGATGTCGCCGAAGGATCCTTCCAGGCTGTGGATACCCGCGCACTATGACACCGGTCCGTTTGGTCGACGGGATCCTATCAGTGACAGAAATCTCAAAATCTTTGCCGACGAATATTGGAAGTCGACACCGCAGCATTTCGTATTACTCCAACGTCTGTCGCCCTTGTTAAGTCACAACATCGGTGTTGCCAACAGTCAGGTTGCGGTCTATCTGCTCGACGGTCATCCCCTCGGTCAGGAAGAGATTTCCGAACTAAACAGAATTTTTGGCGACACCCTCGTACAGAAACGCAGTCGTGTCTGTCTGGGAATCTCTCACTGGCCACAGGATGCAGGTCGGACTGGCGTGATGGTGAGTGGTGTTGCGCAGGGTTCTTCGGCGGACAAAGCGCATATTCGCGAAAATGACACCCTGCTGCAGTTCGAGGGAAAGCCGCTTAAGGATTTCGATCAGTTGATTGAATCACTGAAAGCGTTTCGGCCGGACGACGAGGTGACATTTCTCATTCAGCGATTTGGAGGGCAACCTTCGATTGAAGTTAAAGTCAAACTTCAGGGATGGTATCAACGGTGATGGAGTCTCCTGCTTCCCCGCGAAGACGCAAGCCTGTGCGCCATTTGCAGCGTGTCGTTTCCGGTGGCCAGACTGGCGTCGACAGGGCCGCGCTGGATGCCGCGCTGGCGGCGGGGATTGAAATTGGCGGATGGTGTCCGCGGGATCGTCGGGCAGAGGACGGAATGATTCCTCTGCGTTATCCGCTCCAGGAAACGGAATCCCGATCATACGCGGTGCGAACCGAATGGAATGTGCGTGATTCTGACGGCACGCTGATTCTGGTTTTGGATCGGATATCGAGTGGTACACGACTTACTGTCGATTCCGCAAGGACTTTAAACCAGCCGCTGCGAATTGAATACCTGTGTGCCGCCGACTCAGGGCTGCTCAAAGAAGACTTGTCTCTTGAAAAGCGTGTCGCTGACGTGGCAGACTGGATTCATTTACACCACGTTAAATCCCTCAACGTCGCTGGTCCTCGGGGCAGCTCACGTCGGGATGTCTATCGAAAAGCGTTTGACTTTCTGTCTGAATTGTTTGGCATGTTTCCGCGTCGTGGGACTTCGAAGAAAGGTTGACGCGGAACGCCTGTTGACTTCGTGATCTATCGGACCGTCGCAGACAGATGATTGTCATCTGCTGAATGAATTGGGAGTTTGTTGCAAAATGGCACAGCCGGTCTCATGTGGATTCCTCATCGTGCGCGGGAATCCGATCGAATCCTTCCTGTTGATGAAACACAGTCGCCGATGGGATCTGCCAAAGGGGCATGTGGACGAAGGCGAAACCGAACTGCAATGCGCCCTTCGCGAACTCCACGAAGAGACCGGAATCTCCAAAGACGACATCGAAATCGACCCGACGTTCAGCTACGAAAATCATTACATGGTGAATCAGAGACGGTACGGCGGAACAGGATTGGTTGAAAAGAAACTGCTGGTCTACCTGGCGTGGCTTAAACATCCCGTGCAGATAAAGGTCACGGAACACGACGACTTTCGCTGGTTCCCCTGGAATCCCCCCCACAAAATCCAGCATCTGACAATTGATTCCCTGCTGGAAACACTGGACCGGCATCTTCAATCTTCGTAACAAAGCACCAGACAATTGACATCCGACAAGGAAAGTTTTCGTGCTGACGAATTACCGGGTCACCATGCTGATTTTTTCATGCATGTTTCTCAACACAGCCTTCGGCGATGACCCGGTCGCTGGCGGCGGCCAGCTGAAGATTATTGGCACGCATCAAAAGAAGCCGCAACCGGGATTAGTGCGTTACAAGAGCGGTTTACTGCTGTCCGGAATGTGTTCCAACGAAAGTCAACTCAACCCTGACTTTCCCGGAACGGTCCTGGAGATGCGGATGGTTGACCAGCGAGCACGGCAGATTTTCGCGTCGAATCGACAGGCGGAAATTCCCGTCATTGATGAAACGCAATGGCCCGTGCTGACGTTTACGATTCCTCAAAAGAACAGATCCCGCTCAGCGTTGCCTCAGGGATTTCCAGTGATGGGGCCATTTGATGGAGACGGTATCGCCAATGGCATCATTCAACTACCGAATGGCAAGACCGAAGATATCAGCGTGGGAATTATCTCAATCAATGAAATGTTCGCAGAAGTGCGATCACTCACACACAGTTGGAATTATGCCGTCGGCTTTGATGCGATACCCCGTGACAAACTCGTCAGTATCCTGAGGCACGTTCCCGAGTTTAGCACAAATGCCTACCGCCGACTGGAACTGATCCGCATGCTCATCAAGGGCAAACGATTGCCGGAGGCATTGCAACTTCTGGACTCGCTGAGAAACGATTTCCCCGGACTCAAACCTCAGGCGGACCAATATCAACTTTCGATTCGAGAGGCGCTGGCGCGACAGTTTACGGCGATCTTTGAACAGCGCAGTCAGGTTGGGCAACATCGTCTCGCCGCCAACGGAGCGCGACTCCATCCGCGGCATGACTTGACCCCCGAGACTCTGGTGCGAGTCGGCCAACTGGTGGACCATTACGACGATCTGGAGCGGCGAATCCGAGCGATTCGACTTGCCCTGCCAGATCTGGCCGCTTCGCTGAACGACGCCGCGCTCCGCACCCAGGCTCAACAGTCCGTTCGCGTTGTATTGGATCAGCTCGACTATGATTCTGTTGATCGCTGCACGGCTTATGAACTGATCGCGGATGCTGCTGATCTGCCTGCATCCAGCAAGCTGGCGATGGCGCTATCGGGCTGGCTGATGGGAGCTGAACATTCTGTCCAGAACCTGGCTGAAGCCTTGGCGTTGTTCGAAGGCAGACTGATTGTGAAGGATTTTCTGAACAGCGACGATACAGAAATTGAGGAGCGCCGCAATCTGATTGACCGTTTGATCAAACTGGAAGGCATGAGTGCAGATCGTGCCGCTGCAATTATCCGCAACGCGCCATCACCGGTGCCGGTGATGATTTCGACGGAATTCGACGGGGCGATTGGCCGATTTCAAATCGCGGACACGCCGACTTCTGCCGGAGCAATTGGATTTGTGCCACCGGAATACCATGAATCCCGCCAGTATCCCGTCGTCATTGCATTCCCAGGCGAATTTGTGAATGCTCAGAACTATCTTCTGTGGTGGCAGACGCAGGCCCAACAAACCGGAACGATTATTGTCATTCCGCAATTGGACGCGAAAGGAAGAATCGAATACGGAGCGTCGGCGACTGAACATACACGGTTTCTAAATTTCGTGAGGCAGCTGAAGCTGGGACTGCGGATTGATGATGATCGCGTGTTCGTGGCTGGTCATGGCATCGGGGGTGAAATCGCGATGGACATGGCAACGTCGCACCCGGACCTGTTTGCCGGAGTGGTTTCCATCTGCAGCCTCGGACGGCGACACTTGCAGTGGACAGCGTGGAACGCGGTCGATGTTTCGTGGTACGTTGTGATCGGAGACAGTCAGGGTGGCTGGTACGAACGAGCCGGTATTTTGCTTTCAAAACTCATGAAACGCGCTGACGACAGTCGCAAGTATTGCGACGCGATGATCGTCAAGTATCCGAATCGGGGACCGGAAAGTTACTACGAAGAAGCGGATGACATCTTTGACTGGATGAACGTTCATCGCCGCGTTCGCTTTCCGGATTTCATCAGCGCCGACATTCTGAGAAGCACGGACCTGAACTGGTGGTGGCTGCAGCTCGAGTCGATTCCGTCACAGTTCACAAAACTCGACGAACCCAGTCGGCCAGGCGACGATGGATTTCACCCTTCGTCATTGAAGGCTCGTCGGACTGAAAGGAAATTCTCCATTGAACATCTGCCAGGAAATCAATGCTCGGTTCTGCTCTCACCTGAAATGCCGGATTTCGATATTCAGCAGCCGTATCTGATCACCAGCGGTCGAAAGCGAGTGACTGTCAACTGGGATCCCGATATTCGCGTCCTGATGGAAGAATTCCGACGCACGGGAGATCGCAGCCGCCTGTGGTTCATGAAAATCACACTTGCAGACTAGGCGGCGTTGCCATTGCCCTGTAGGCCAAAAGCTGAAGATTCGCGGCCGATTCGCCGCAATGTCTACCGCAGACGAAAAGCGCGGGGAATCAGGTCCGCGAGCACGATCGTCTCAGGCACGGTACCCTCAGGCTGATTGATATCGTCCAACAGGACCAACATGTCAGGATTGAATTCCACGAGGAACTGTCGACACGCTCCACAGGGTACGGGAGTTCCTTCCAGAGAGACGCAAATGGCCGCGAATCCAGACAAGCCTTGTGAGATCGCGGAACTGACAGCCACACGTTCAGCGCAGATAGTCAGACCGAATGAGGCATTCTCGACATTGCAGCCGACAATCACAGTGCCATCGCCGGTCAATACGGCGGCACCGACTTGAAAGCGGGAATAAGGCACCCACGCTCGACAGCGCGCGACCCGCGCGTGGCTCTGCAATGTACGCCACTGCGGGCAGACGGAATCGACATTCATCAGGCGGCTTGCTCCGGTTTTCGGAAGCGTCTTAGGCACGCAAAACTCATTCTATTCGGGCGGCAATTCTTTCACGGCAGCTCGGATCGATTCCTGAGCTTCCGATTTCCAGTCGATTTGAGGAGCGTCAGCCCAAAGTTGTTCCAGACTATACAGCGCGCGACCGTCTGCGGTGAACACATGCAGCACCACGTCGCCATAGTCCGTCAAAATCCAGTTGCCTTCGGTCCGATAACCTTCAATGCTCAATCGGCGATTGCCGTCTTCGCGTTTGAGTTTTCGGTTCACTTCATCGGCAATCGCGTGCATCTGCCGGTGGCTGGATCCGGTGACGATTACAAAGAAGTCCACAATCGATGTCACACTGGTCAGGTCCAGCACAAGGATGTTCTGGCCGCGAAGCTGATCGGCGATTGTCGCCGCAGCAACAGCGTTGGCTCGACTGAGCTGATACAACTCCTTAGAACGTGGAGCCGCGATCTCAGGCGGTTCGAGCATTGACGGCGTCGGGTTTTGCGTGTTTTCGGATGTCATTTCGGATGGGACTCGCAAGTCTGAAAATTTCGAGCCCCGCAGTCTACAGCGATTTGCTCCCGGAAACAACAAACGAACGGCAGAAGCTCGCAAACGTGCTGGATCCTCAGCCTTCAACTCAGGAAAATGCCAACAGGAACAGGGCCTAAAAAAAAACCGGGGCCTTTTGAGCCCCGGTCTATTTTGAGACAGGATTGTCTTCGGTGCGAACAATCAGGTCGCGTGTTCTTCATTGTAAGCAAAGCACATGCGGATCAGATGTGACACGTTGTCGGCTCGCATCTTATCATTGATCCGGGCACGATGGGCTTCCACTGTCTTGGTGCTTACACCCAGCTCCTGGGCGATCTCGCGACTGGACAGTCCGTCCACAACGTGGTCAAGCACTTGTCGCTCTCGCCCGGTGAGTCGGTCGATGCTGTCTTCAGTTTCCACAAGTTCTTCTTCAAAGACTTCGCCATCAACGTCATAGAAGTACGCATAAGCGCGAGCAACTGCAGCGACAAGAGCTTCAATCTTGACCGGCTTGCAAAGAAAGTCAAAGGCACCGTTTTTCATGGCGCGGACGGCCATCGGGACGTCTGCGTGACCGGAAATCATCACGATTGGAAGTTCAAAACCGTCTTCAGCAAGTTTGTCCTGCAATTCGATTCCGCTCATGCCGGGCAGACGCAGATCCAGAATCAGCACACCAGGCACAGGTTCTCGATAATCGCGATAGAACTCCATGGCAGTCATGTAGTCGCGGACGACAATTTTGAATTCAGCCAACGCTTCTACCAGGGACGCTCGCACAGCCTCATCGTCTTCAACAAGGAAAACGGTAAATGGTTTGCGCTTCTTGACCTGTTCAAATTCTGTTAGCGGCGCGGGCTTCTTTTCAAGTCGCCTTCCAGTTCTGCGTTTCCGCTGCATCGTTCAATTCTCCAAAAAAAAGCGGGATTTTGGCTATCTCTAAAATGTCAAATTAAAGAGCCTCTCCCGATTAAGCGAGACGCTCTACCAGACCGTGGATGAGACGGAAATTCTATTTATACGACTAGGTGATCAGCAAGTCACCATGATTCTTTTTTTAATATTCTGAATGGGGGCAAACCCTAATTCATCCATCCATTCTGTTGACCTCCATTCGCCCGTGCGTGTTCCGAACATACTTAAGACGACCATTCCGGAAAAGTCTCACATGGGAAGTCAAGACGAGCTGCGTAGAAATCCAGCGGCCACCTCCCATTGCGCGATACGTGCGAACGCCACTACGCGGCATGCAATCAGCACCATCGACATGGCCGCATTCTGCTCCACTATGAGGTGTTCGTTCAGAGTCGAATCCGGGTATCAGGCGGACGGCCCCATCTGCATAGCATCAAGAATTCTCTGACAGGCATCAGATTTGTTGAGAGCGTAAAAGTGGATTCCAGGCACTCCAGCCGCTCGTAACTCTTCACACTGCTGAATTGCATGTTCAACGCCGATGTCGAATTGAGCCTGTGGGTCGTCCTGGACGGCTTCCAATCGACCGGCCAAATCGTCAGGAAAGACAGTACCACACATCGCCGTGATTCTTTTGATCCGAGCGAAGTCGGTGATCGGCATGATGCCGGGAACGATTGGGACGTGTATTCCCCGTTTTTCGCATTGGTCACGAAAGGCGAAGAAATTGCTGTTCACAAAAAACAACTGTGTGAAAACAGCATCCGCACCAGCATCGACTTTGCGTTTCAGATTCTCGAGGTCGATCTCCATCGTCGCGGCTTCCTGATGTTTTTCCGGATAGCCTGCGACCCCGATCCCCATTTCCGGATGCGATTGACGAATGAGTTCCACAAGTTGATTTGCATTACTAAGGCCACCCTCCGCAGTGGAAAATGATTGCTGTCCGGTGGGCGGATCGCCCCGCAAAGCCATCACATTTTGAATCCCCTGGGCAGCAGCAAGCGCAAGCCAGTTCTGCAGTTCTTCACGTGAAGCACCCACACAGGTGAAGTGTGTCATTGCCGTGCGGTGAAAGTCTGACTGAATCTCACGGCACCACTGCAGTGTCCGATCCTGCGTCGATCCCCCCGCCCCATACGTACAGGAAACGAACGACGGTTCGTAGTCAATCAGCGTGCGCAGATTCCGCCTCAGCGATTCATCACCGTCAGAGGTCCTGGGAGGAAAGATCTCGATAGACAGCACAAACGGTCGGGACTTGAATAGCTGAGGAAGACGCATACTGATCAGACTCAATACAGGTGGCGAAAATATGACGTTGAAAACTACCATACTTCGGTGTTTTTCAAAACCGAAACCAATGCAAGTCGGCGTTAGACTGACCGTATTCTCAATCAACCTCTTGATTTATCGGGAATCCGGACCCTGGGAATGCCGCTGTTCTTTATGCCGCTCGCAGCTCGGCATAGTGCGAGATTTCTCGAATTGTTCAATGGTGCGATGACCAGCAACCTGAGAATCCCGATTCCGCCCCGTGTTTTCCTGCGAGATCGGTCTTTTGTACTTTAAGATTCCGGCTACGATCCAGAATCTTCAATTTCTGCCGCTTTCATCGAGATTCAGGGCAACGCTTCGCGGCGAAATGCCACCGCTTCATGATCGTGGCCGATTCCGGATTTGCTTCTTGAAAGATCGCCGCGGCCATGAAATCTACGCCCATGCGACAGTGGTATCGAACTTCCGCAATAATATGTCTAATTCTTTTGGCTGGCGGCTGCAGCTCGCAAAAAGAAAGCAACATGGCAGACAGAGAAGCCGAGGCAGTAACAAAGATCAGCTCGCGAGACCGATTGCGTCTGACTCTGGCAGACGCGGCAGCTGCGGGTATCTATCTTTTCGACCTGAAGCTGATTCGGGAAGACATCATCACCCTGCAGGAAGTCGAGCCCGAACTGGCCGCCGCTTTATTGTCAGACCTTGACCGTGTCGAAGCGCTGCCAAAAAAGGAATATCTCGCCAAGGCCGAAATCGGACGGGAAATGTACGAACGAATCAAAATTCCCAGATAATTCCCCTCGTCACTTTTTCGACCGACTCCGGATTCTTACTTTGGATCAAACAGGATTGAATGCGAGACCAAAACCAGTAAATTCCGTCAGATCGGCACTGGGGTCGATTCGACATTGGTTCTTACAACTGAGGAGTCAAAAATGTTCAAGAAGTTTATGCTGGCCCTGGCGGCCTGTTCGCTGGTTCTGGTATTTAGCGGGTCTGAAGCGAGCGCTCGTTCACGAAACTGCTGCTGCCAGACGCAGCGGAGCAAGGTTCAGCGGGTGCGATGCCCGAAGCAGGAATGCAGGACGCAGCACAGCTGCCAGCCAACCTGCAATGCACCTGTTTCCGCCTCCGCATGCGGCTCTGGCGGATGTGGAGCAGTTTCCGGCGAGCAGTCAATGACGCCAGTTCCAGAGGCTGTCATGACGCCAGCGGGCACCGCTGAACAAACGCCTGCCGAAAGTCCATCGCCTTCGGCTGCGGATGCCGTGAAGCAGTAAAAAACGGACGGCAATAACGGAAGCTCGATCGGTCCAACGGTCGAGCTTCTTTCATATCCCAGCCTCAGGGGGATTTCACGGAAGATTTTTTGGAAGTCCTCGCTTCCTTCTCATCTGACTTTTCAGTCTCATCTTCGGCTTCTTCCGGGATTCCGTAGAGCGGCAGGTGACGGTAGTAAACCTCCAGCGTCATCGTGGAGAGGCATGTCATGTAAAGTCGGCCTGCGGTGGCACCGTGAGCGTCGGCGAGGTCCCAACTGCCAGCGGCATGACCTTCCTTGATCTGGGAGTTTACAAGGCGGTCTCGCATCACCGAATTCCACTTTGTCCAGTGATCACCACCGTAGTGCAGCATGACCTGCGTGGCATAATAATTGTAATACATGTTGCCGTTGTCCGGCCCAATGGCGCTCAGTTTATCGACGGCCATCTTCAGACGCGGTTCCTCACGAGACATCCCGGACAACATCCGGCACACCAGTCCAATCGCGGTGGTTGATGGTTTCGCTTCGGGAGCTCTGTAGCCATACATTCCGTTTTCGTCCTGCACCGTGTTCAGGAAGATGTTCGCGCCTCGAACCGTGTTGGGGTTGACGGGGATTTTTGCATGCACAGCACTCTTCAACGCCATCACCTGCCAGCCCAGAATTGAGGTGTCTCCATCCGAGCCAGGCGTATATCCCCAACTACCATTCGTTCGGTGCTGCGCATTTGAAATAAAATTGATCGCCGCCAGTGCCGCCGGTTCGATCTGACGCATCAGGGCCAATCGTTTTCGGTTGCTCCCCCGCTCTTCATCGTTGCCTTTGTTGTCTTTGACTTCATGCTGGAGCATCGCGAGTGTTTCACACAATGCCGTCGTGGCGATGGCCTGCACGTACATGCTGCTTTTTTCCTGTGGGCCACGCAGGTCGAGTCCCGCAGGCGAAGCACTGGAATGTGCGAGCAAATATAGCACGCCTTTTTGCACCGTTTCCTGGAAATCCCCTTCAAAGGGAGTATTGCCAGCCCCCAGCATCGACAGAATTGCCATCCCGGTTGCAGCGTTTCTGCTGTCATTACCCAGCGAACCGGGCTGTGAACAGCTTCCTTTGCATTCGCCCGCTGTATGGTCATAACTCCAGCCTCCGTCCGGCATTTGATGTCGTTGCATCCATTTCAGGCCTTCCGTGACGGCTTTTTCACTGGCGGCCGATCCTCCCATTTTGGCGACCATTGCCGAACGGCCAGCTTTGCTGCGGCCTCCCATTTCTGAAGCCGTCTTGGCAGAGAAAGACTTGCTGTTCAGGTCAATCGTCGACTCAAGCTGTGCCAGTTGAAGATCATTGATATCGACATCCACGACATCCATGCTTTCCACCAGGGAATCAACAATTGTCTCCGACGGCTCCGCCGAGTCATCCAGTTCAACAGCCTGCTCCACTTCCATCATCTCCAGCTCCTCCGTGTCCGAAGTCTCGGGCTCGAAAGAGCTGGTGATCATCATGAAATCTTCTTTCTGCATTGAAGGCAGAAAGACGGCGGCAAGCACAAAAAGAATGCCACCATGTACTGCAGCATTGGTCGCCAGAACCATCCACCGCCGTCGCTGTGCCGCATTGGGATGGAAGAATTGATGCACGCGGGCCGCGAATGACAGTGGTTCCTGATCAACTTCCTCTTCCGACTGTATCCCAGGTACATCCGGGACCTCGTCCGGGTCTGGAAACGCTTCATCTGCCGATCCAGCGTCTTCCACACTTGCCATTGAACGCGGCTCTGCCAGAACCGCCGTCCCTCCGGAGAATGCCTGTTCCTCAACGGAAGCCGCAAAGCCACCCAACACGGAAGCTGGCGTCGTCTGGCCAAGACTATGCACAAGCTCCAGCTCAGCCGCCAGCACGTCGTAGAACCCGTCTGCCCGGGCATCCGCCAAATCCACCAGCGGAATCTCAAAGACGTCCTTGCCGTCCGAGACGATTGTCCGATCGCGATGTGAGGGAATGTAGAATCCGTCAGCACATGCTTCTTCCACGTCACTCAGCGGAATCAAATAGAAATTTGTACCATCCGATACTGTGATCTTTTGTTCGCTCATTCGGATTCCCCCGGTTTAATCTGCTGGCGACGGGCTTTCCATCCTCCGCCTGTCGGCTTTTCGTCGATCGACTTTTGGACTGGATTACTTACTGCAGGCTCAGGCACTGCGGGCTTCCGTTCCACAGGTTGTCTTTCCGCCGGCTTTTTATCCAGCGGCGTTGTCGCGGCAGGCTTTCGCGTCGCAGGTGTTGGCACTTTGACCTGTTGTGTTACCTTTGGTACTGGTGCAGGTTGCGGAACGGAAGCGGCATTCGGCTTTTCAGGAACCTGCACCGTGCCGGGTTCGCTGCCGGATGAATTATTTAACAGCCCATCAGCGATCCGTTCGGTCCAGTACGCCAACTGTTCGGCAGACAGACCGCTGTCGCGTTCAATGGTCAGCGCGGCCGACGTTCCGACGGTTGGCACGGTGGCCGAGACCTGAAGACATCCATCTTCGCTGTAGCTGAAGAACACATCGACCGGGGTTGCGGCCGGCAGATTCGGCGGAAGGTCTCTCACGACGCAGTTGCCGATCAGCGTTGAATGCCTTCCGGCGTCGTCACCACCCTCGACGACCTTGACGGAAACACTGGACTGGTTTTGACGCGACGTGGCAAATCGCTTGCCCTTTTTTACAGGCAGTCGAGTGTTGCGGGGAATCATGATCGACCGTCGCTGCCCGCCCGAGTCCTTGTCCACACCAAGCAGACCCAGGTCATGGGAACTCACATTCTGCACGGTGATATTGGAGTTCAGACGCTGTTCGGTGGAAAGCAGGATGCCCGCATAGATCGCCGCTCCGTGCGCCACCGATTCGTCAGCGGAAAGCGATCGGTCCACTTTAAGATTCGACTCTGACTCGAGCATCTCCTGAACCATCGGCATTCTTGAGGAACCACCGACGAGCAACAGACGCGAAACGTCTTTCCATGTCCGGTTTGCTTCTTTCAGAGCCTTGCGCGTCGTCATCAGCGTTCGATCGATCAGATCGCCGGTGAGATTTTCGAACTCGCTGCGATCCAGCGGCACCTGGATCCGTTTCCCGTCCATCGCGAACCGAACCACAACTTCGTCACGCTGCGACAGTGATCGCTTGGCGTCTTCCGCTTCCGTCAACAGTCGCTGACGATTCGAAGGATCTTTTCTAGGATCAATCCCGTACTGAATGAGGAACTGTTCGGCCACATGGTCTACGATCCGATGATCCCAGTCCATGCCGCCGAGATAAACGTCTCCGGCTGTTGAAATGGCGGTGTAGTTGCTGCCCAGAATCTCCATCAGGGTTACGTCGAAAGTTCCGCCACCCAAGTCATATACAAGAACCGTTTCAAGAGTTTCTGCCCTGCCGTCAGCACGTACGAAGCCTCGTTGAACGCCATACGCCAGAGCGGCAGCAGTGGGCTCATTGATGATGTCTACAACATTCAGCCCCGCGAGGCGCCCGGAGTCCTGAGTTGCCTTTCGACGCGGCTCATTAAAATAAGCGGGCACGGTCACGACACACTGATCCAATTCGCCCAGGCGATGGACTGCGTCCGCTTTGAGTTTCTTCAAAACGAGCGCCTGGATGACTTCCGGCGGCAGCCGCAAACCAGCGACGGAAAGCCGCAGATCTTTTTTACCGAGCTCTCGCTTGGCAAACTGCACGACACGATCTGGTTCGTATTCGGCAGCCTTCAGCGCTTCCTTGCCGACCACGATCGCATTGCGATCAAAGAACACCACACTGGGCGTGGTTGCGTCGCCTTCCAGATTCTGCACTGTGCAGGGACGACCAGCAGTATCAAGGTGGGCAACTACGGATCGGGTTGTTCCCAAATCTATGCCGACCGCAACATGATTTCCAGAAGTGGCCAAGAAACAGTTCCAATTGTTGTCAAAGATTTAAAGGAGACTAACCCGTTCTGAATACTTCCGTCCGAGTTTCCGGTCTAAAGTGTATACGCCTGTTCCTGCGATTTTGTGCGTCAAAAAATATTTGCGTTTGCGACCAAGCCTGAAATGTACAGGAATTCGGTTGCGATGCGAGCGAATTCGGTTGTGTTTCACCAGTTCACCACGCCATTGACGCTGTCGGGCAATTTGCGAATGCTGCGGATCTACCAACCAGTCAATTTTCAATTCAGAATTCCCGAACTCCGGTGACGGGCCGCAATTCCTTGCGATCCCGTGTTGATTCTGTTCAGTTACTCGATTGACAGACGATCAACAATTCAGGAATTCAGAGCCAAAGTTTCGCCCAGCCTATGCCCATTCCCACACGCCAATCAACCGGAAATGCTCGCCTTGACCAGGCTCTTGGCGGAGGGCTAATTCCAGGGACTCTGACCGTGGTGATGGGGGCTACTGGAATCGGCAAAACACAGCTGGGGATGAGTTACGGGTTTGCCGGACGGGAACAGGAGGGGCAGACCGGTATTCTTTTCGATCTGACCACACGCGGCGACTCACAAAATCAACCGGAATATGCGGACCGCATGTTCGGCTGGAAACTGCGTCGACGGACGATTGCCGATCATTTTGATCCTTCCGTTGTCTGGGATCGTGATCAGATCCGATCGGACTACTTCCATGCCTTTCACCGCGGCGGGCGGCGTGTCACAATTGGAGACATGCAGCCTGAGGAATGGATCGAATTCAAAGCCGACCTGATGCGGCGTCTGGACCAGACGATTGCGTTCTTTTACGGCAACTTCGTGCATGGCGTCCGCCGCTGCATCGTTGATGGCGTGGAACCAACGACGAAAGATGCTGATTCATTTCAATTCCATTTGTTCGATTACGTCTATCATCAGGTGCTGCGCAAGGATCACGACTGGCTGGCGCGGGATTTGTTCCGAGTTCATTTCCGACAGCAGGAACCGCAGGTGATGGCACATCCGTACGATCACACACGAATTGGCGGAATGTTGCTCTATACCAGCCACGAGGTCATGCTGGACGATTTGATCGCGCGGCCGATTCAGTCAGGCGATGTGCTTTCGAACGCCAACACGATTTTGCTCATGGGGAAGACACGCGACGGGAATCAAATTGGGCGGGCGATGCACGTCGCTAAACATCGCGGCAGCGCCTGCGAGGAATCTATCCTTCCCTATCGCATCACCGAACACGGACTGGAATTTGACGCATGATGAACACTGACGCACTTCACAACAGCCGCTTCATGAAAGCCATCCGCCGCGAAGCCGTCGATACAACGCCGCTGTGGATCATGCGGCAGGCTGGACGTTATCTGCCTGAATACATGGCCGTGCGCAGTAAAGTGACTTTCATGGAGTTGTGCAAGACTCCTGAACTCTCCTGCGAAGTCACCGTCACCGCGCGGCAGGTGCTGGGGGTCGATGCAGCCATTCTGTTTGCTGATCTGCTGCCGATCCTGGAACCGATGGGGATTGATCTGGAATATCAAAAAGGCGAAGGCCCGGTGATCCACAATCCTCTGCATACCGGTCGAGATGTTGATCGACTTCGCGCGCTCGAAACAATGGACAGTGTCGATTACGTCTTTCAGGCTATTCGCCTGATTCGCCGCGCGCTGCCAAATGATATTCCGCTGATTGGTTTCGCCGGAGCACCGTTTACGCTGGCGTCGTACTGTATCGAAGGCGGAGGTTCGAAGAATTATGTGCGCACCAAGTCGCTGATGTACAACGATGAAAGTGCCTGGAATGTTTTGATGAGTCGTCTCGTAGACACCGTGATTCTCTATCTGCAGCAGCAAATCGCGGCCGGATGCCAGTGCGTTCAGGTGTTTGACAGCTGGGCCGGCTGCCTGTCGCCCTCCGACTATCGACGCTACGTGTTGCCGCATACAAAACGCCTGATTCAGTCAGTCAGACCACATGCTCCCGTGATCAATTTTCTCAACGGCAATCCGGCGCTGTTGCCTCTGCAGCGCGAAGCCGGGGGCGATGTCATGGGAATTGACTGGCGATCACAACTGGACGAAGCATGGAAAACTCTGGGACACGACGTGGCGATTCAGGGCAACATGGATCCGGTCTCCATTTATGCGGATCTGCCGATGTTGAAACAACGAGTCGGCGATGTCCTCAAACTCGCTGGCAATCGCCCCGGACATATTTTCAATCTCGGACACGGTGTGATGCCCGACATGAATCCGGATCATGTCAAAGCCGTGGTGGAGTACGTGCATGAACTGGGGAGTCAGCGGTGATGGACTCCGACCCCGGTCCTGCCACCAGACCAGCCCTCCGAGTTGCGGTGATCGGCGGTGGCATCACGGGACTCGCGGCTGCTCACCGGCTGGTGTCGCAATCGGACAGCGTGCAGGTCGTGCTGCTGGAATCGTCGTGTCGGCTGGGTGGAATCATTCGCACCGAATCAGCTGAAGGCTTCCTGATGGAACTCGGCCCGGATTCTTTTATCACCAACAAACCCGCCACGCTGCAACTGTGTGACGAGATCGGTTTCACAGATCAACTCATTCCCACCGATTCGCAATTCCGCCGCTCGCTCGTTCTGCGGAACGGCAAACCCATGGAAGTGCCGGAGGGATTCATGCTCATGGCACCATCGAAGCCGTGGGCTATTCTTACAACACCGATTCTGTCTCTGGGCGGCAAGCTGCGTTTGCTGAGCGAAGCCTTCGTATCACGCCAAACGACCTCCGAGGACGAAAGTCTGGCCAGCTTTGTCCGTCGCCGATTCGGACAACAGACACTGGAACGTCTGGTCCAGCCCCTGGTTGGCGGGATTTACACGGCCGACCCGGAAAAACTCAGCCTCCGTGCCACTATGCCGCGATTTCCGGAGATGGAGGAATCGCACGGCAGCGTGATCCGCGCGACGTTGGCTCAAACAAAAGCCAGCCGTGCGAAGGCGTCTGGATCCCGCGATAATATTGACAGCTCCGGCAGCGGCGCGCGGTATGGCCTTTTCGCGACTGCAGCCGGTGGCTTGAGCGATCTGATTTCCGCGATCGAACGAGCGCTCAAGAAAACCGGTCGAGTCGAAACTCGCCTTGGGACTCAGGTGGCAGCCGTCGATAGTCCCACAGCGACAAATCCCAAATGGATGGTGCGACTCAGCGATTCAAAGTCGATGCCATTCGATGCCGTGATTGTGACCCTCTCAACTCACGCTGCCGCAAAGCTCCTGCAAAATTCCATCAGCCCCGAACTGAGCGCCGACTTGAGCGCCATCGAATATGCTTCCAGCGCGATTGTCGTCAGCGGACATCATTTGTCCGACTTCAGTCATCCGATGGATGCTTTCGGACTGGTGGTTCCGGCGATTGAAAAACGGAAAGTCCTGGCCGTCAGTTTTTCCAGCCGCAAGTTCCCCGGTCGAGCGCCGGAAGGTCAGATTCTCCTGCGGACATTTGTGGGCGGAGCTATGCAACGGGAAATGCTGGACCACGACAACGACGCGATCGCAGGCTTTGTGAATGACGAGCTGAAAGCGATTTTCGGCATGAAGACGGAACCACTCTTCAGTGAAGTCATCCGCTACGAAAACGCAATGCCACAGTACCATGTCGGTCATCTCGATCGAGTCGCCCGAATTGAAGCGATGGTCGCTGAAACTCCCGGACTCTACTTGGCGGGCAGCGGTTATCGCGGCGTCGGAATCCCTGATAGCATCGCGAGTGGACGTCTGGCAGCAGAACAATTTCTGGCATTAAGCATCGAGCAGTCAACACGTATCGTGCGCGAATCAGCCGCAGAGCGCTAGCTCACGGTTTTCGAAGAACCGGACGCTAGCGCGTTGCGGCTGATGATGTAAGACAATAATTGATCGCTCGATGCTACTTGAGCAGTGCCAGCTTGTCGCAAAGGACAGCAAGAATGCTGCGCAGTTTGTTCCAAGTCCCTTCTCCCCCGAAATCGGGGGAGAAGGTGGCCGCAGGCCGGATGAGGGGGCTTGGTAGAGCGGGAATTTTTCTTTGAAATGGATTAACGCAATGAACATCGAGCCACACGTAACTGCAGACGAATTGAACCCCGAAGTCGTCAGACTTCGGACGCATCCCCCCGGCCCTCCGAATTCTCACGAATCCGGCTACAACACCGTTCTGCCCGCGCACCGTTTCTCAACACTCATCACAGCCATCGTTCTTAGCATCGCGCTCCAAAGCCCATTACACGCCGCCCCGCCAGAAATCATCCTCTGGCCCAAGGGTGTTCCCGAGCCCACTGTCCCAACAGAACCTGCCGAAACTACGGTCACCGCAGCCGACGGATTGACTCGCCGCTTCAACGTCTCCAATCCCCGTCTGTTCGTACACGCGCCAGAACAGACCGGCGCTGAGCTTCGCGCCGCAATCATCGTCGTCCCCGGCGGCGGTTACGGGCGGCTCGCCGATGAACATGAAGGCAGCGACGTCTGCAAGTGGCTCAACGCGCAGGGCATCGTCGCTTTCCAGTTGGCGTACCGGACACCTACGAACAAACAGCCCAACCCGGAGACCGGACCGGTGCAGGATCTGCATCGATCAATCGCACTCGTCCGCCAACGAGCCACCGAGTTTCACGTCGACCCGGATCGCATCGGCGTCATCGGATTCTCCGCCGGAGGTCTCACCGCCTTCGTCGCCGCCGCCAGCGAGCCAGCCAACGCCGATCCTGCCACAAAGTCCGTCTCTTCAAAACCAAACGCCGTGCTTCTTATCTATCCCTGGAAGATCTGGGACACCGACGCCGATCAGGCACATCCTGCGGCAACTCTCGACGCAAATTTCCCGCCCACCTTCATCGCCCAGGCCGCAGATGACACGGCCTCATCCGCAGTCGGCAGCGCTCGAGTCTTCATCGAACTCACGACCCTCAAAGTCCCCATTGAATTTCACATCTACGAAAAAGGCGGCCACGGCTTCGGCATGCGCCCCCGCGAAGGTGCCCCCGGCACCCGCGATTGGCAAGACCGCGCCAGCGACTGGCTAGGTCTGCGGCAATTTCACACAGAGAACTAATGCTGGTGCCAGTCTTAATGACCATCATTTCCGCAGGCAAGCCTAAACCACGCCCACTGCCAATCGAGAATGGCGAGAGCTACTTCGACAGGACCCGTGGTCAAATCAATGTTTTAGTTTGACAAAAACGGTTCCTTTTCGGAGGGCTCCGCATGGTAGCACCAGAGTCGCCTGCGCCCGTCGTCAACGTTGCCTGTTGAGCACCGTCGTGCTGACACATCCGATTCCCGCTCGGAGACTAATGCCGATCATGGATCGGTCCGGATGGGGCAGTCCATGTTGCTTGCGATGGTGCTGGAATAAACTGTAATTTCTCAAAAACAGCACACCGCGTTGGTTGCATCGGAACTGTTTGTCTGGTTCAAATGCTGTTTCAATCTACCGTGTGAACTAACAATTGCCCCAGTTGATGGTCTATACCCATGCCCCATAGCTAAACCAAGACACAGCTCATTTGGCGTCGTCCTCACGTGCTGAACTGCCTGAGTCCATACCTCATCAATTCAGCAGCAAGAGGTCGATCATGATTCTGAAAAACTGGTTTCATGCGATTTGGGAATCCGTTCGAACGCTTCAAACAGCAAGCAAGGAAGACTTAACCTTGCTTGTGGTTTGAATTTTATTGTCGTAGCCGAAGTTGTGAAACTTCGGGCTGAATCAAAACCGCATCCGAATTCTCACGAATTCGGCAGCAGGCTTATCGTGTTCGCGCGCGGTCAATACAGCACGGCCATCGTAGCTGAGGTTTTTCCGACTTCAAAGTCAATGCGAGAGTAATATTCGGACGACCGCGAAAGGATGCGCGAAACACACATTTCCAACACAGTGTTTTCGTAATCTGGCGGAGTGTTTCAATGTTGATCACAGCAGCCCGTGGATTTGGACAGCGAATCGCATCTTTGTTGTTTCGGGCCATGCTGCTCGGTCAGCGGCGACGAGCCAGGAGAATCGGGATGCGTACTCCCGGGCGGCACGACGGAGATGTATCCCGGTGGATCGAGCGGGTGGAAGATCGCACGCTTCTCACGCTGGGTACCCCGACATGGATAGAACTTGGGCCGGGCCCGTTACTTAACGGGAGCAACACGGCGATCGCTGGTGGGAACGTCGCGGGAGCCGTCGAGAAGCTCGCGCCACATCCCACCGACGCCAACATTCTCTTCGCCGGGACGGTTAACGGCGGCATTTGGAAGACGACGAATGCCACCGCCGCGAGTCCCACCTGGTCGCCGCTCACGGATCAATTGGGCTCACTGGCGATCGGCGATCTTGAGTTCACGCCGGGGCATTCGGACGTGATGTTTGCGGGGACGGGCAGTTTCAGCAGTTTGGACCGTGACGGTGGCAACAGCGTTGGAGTGCTTCGGTCGCTCGACAGTGGCACGACCTGGTCCAAAGTCGGAGGCTCATCACTCGACAATTTGCGTGTTCGCGATGTGCTACCACTCGCATTCAGCGGCAGTCAGAGCGGCCAAATCGTGCTGGCGGGAACTCAAACCAATCCGAAAGCGTTCAGCAACTTCCCCCAGCCAGGAATGTTTCGCAGCACCGATGGTGGAGCGTCCTTCGCCCGGATCAACGTGGGAACCTCCGGTACGACGAATGCGAATGGATTGCCGAATGCCACCTCTGTGAATTCGCTGTTGTCCGATCCGGCAGCACCGCAAACCGTGTATGCGACTCTTCTGGATGAAGCCTTTGCTAACTCGTCGCAGGGAATATTCAAGAGCACCGACAGCGGCGTCTCCTGGACTCGGATCGAAACGGGGATTTCACAGACCCTGTTGGATAACGCCGAGCGGATCGAATTGGCCGTGCATTACAACGCTTCTACGGGTTCGCGGGCGTTGTACGCGGTGGTTCTGGGTATCGTGACTGAAGGTGGGAATTCGGGAGTCAGACCAACAGGTTTCTTCCGCTCCACAGATCAGGGCAGCAACTGGACACAGATGGATACCCCTTCGACGACCGAAG
>JBBQSE010000013.1:0-45953 GCA_038214195.1 Planctomycetales bacterium | reverse complement strand
AGCCTGATCGTCACAATCGCCGCCCACCGCTATCGCCTGCAGCACGGCGAGTTGCCAAAGTCCCTGGCAGATCTCAAGGATTTTATTCCTGGCGATGAATCTGAGAAAACTCAGCGACTCACAGATCCCTTCGACGGCCAGACATTGAAGTTCAAGTCCGATGAAGCTCGCGTCATCATCTACAGCGTCAGCGACAACCTGACGGACGACGGCGGAGTAATTGACGGCGACGACCCTCGTGGGGGCGATCTTGGGTATTCGATTGAAAAGTAGTCGTGGTGTTCGTGGAACAAATAGGCTTCCCTTCCGATCCCAAAAGGCACAACTGTAGAAGACCGCCGGATTGAGCCGCCGCTGACGTACCAATCGACAGAATAGCCATCCGCGAATTTACAGAAGTTTGTCCGTGTCGCCCGATGGGACCTTCGAGCTCCAGATTCGCTCGCGAATCGTGTCAGCGCGTTCACTAATTACCTGAACGGCGATCCGAGTTTCTCTGAACAGCAGGATCGACCCATAAACCAGCGCGGTCACTGCGACCAGCCCGGCGCAGACCCCGGCGAATTCGAGTGGCATCACGACGACCGAGACGTTCGCTGGAACCGCAATCGCTCCCAGGAGTGACACGAAGGCGGAGAACGCAAAGGCTCCGAGGGCCACGTAGAAGCTGCGAAGTGAGCGCAGCAAGAGCAGGGTGCGGCGTTCGGCGGCCGTCAGTTCTTTCAGCCGCCGTTTTGCCTCGACACTGCTGTAGTCACTGGTCTCTTCCAGTTGCTTCGACAACTCCCGGGCTCGATCCGCACCACGTGCAAGCCGGTTGCTGGTACTCATGATGAGCACTGATGACGCATTCGTCAAAATGGCAGGAGCCACGATCAGTGAAAGGACGGCGTACGGATTTGGATCCATGAAGTTACTTTTGAATCTGCGAAAATGATCTCATCCATCGCGCACAAACGCCGGACACTAAGCCGAGCGGCAGAAACAAATTTACCGTAGGATGGGCACTTCTGCCCGTCACGAACCGCGACCGGCAGAAGTGCCCGCCTTACAGTGGTTCGATCGTTTTCTGCCGCTCACCCAAACGCCGCCAAATTAGGAACGCCGGTCATCAAGGAGGTACGATGTTTCGGATTCTTCAGAGTCATCTTCGTCTTCCGGGTCCATGTCGTCCGCATCATCATCATCATCGAATGACAGTTCGCCGAAATTCGGCCCGGACAAATTATCGTGGCCCGGATGAGCAACCATCATGAAATGAAAGCCATCGACTCCGCACTTTGCCGTCAACTTCGAGACAATTAACTGGCACTCCGCTGGCGACTGAAACGGCCCGGACATGAAGAAAGGTTTGCCGTCTTTGCCCATTTCAAAAATCGTCGTCGCCACAGTGGAATCAATGTCGCCCAGAATCATGCGCGCGGCGCGAAAGTCGGCATGGGGCCTGATGCCCAGACTGTCCGCATAGGCCACAGCATCTTCGATCAGACGTCGCGCGGAAGCAGCGTCGATTTTGTTGAAGTTGCGTCCTCTGTTGCGCATGTCTTCCCTGAATTTACTGTAATCGGCACCTGACACCAGGCGGCCGAAACAGTCCTTGACACCCATGCAGTATCGGTCAATTAGAAACAGACCGAACGCAATTTCCCCGGAAGCGGATCGTCGCGCGATCACGACTTCTCCCAGCCCCTCGTCCTTGAGGTCATCCGATATCAGACATTCCAGGACCGGAGCCTTCGACCTTGCCAGCAACTGATCTGCCAATCCTGCGTTCCGTCGAACTACAATCTGGTGGCGTTTGTCGCCGCGCTTCTTCTTTTTCTTTTCGAGCTGTTTGCGACGACGCGCTTCTGATGATGCCATTGCGGTTTCTCCCTAAACTCGGTGATACTCCGGAACCTTCGCCGCCTTGCAGCGGTGTGCAGAGATTCTACAAACATACGGCGATCTGAAAAGTCTTTTCGAGATCATTCCAGGAACGACACTGTGCCCGATGCCACGCAAGACATTCACAACTTTGGCCGGAATCGGGTGCTTTCTCCGGCGGCGTATTACGAACCTGGCAGCGAACAGGAAGTTCTGGACATTCTGGATCGGCATCACGGCCAGGAGATTCGGGCCATCGGCAGCCTGCATTCCTGGAGTGAAGCGCCATGCTGTGAATGCGTGCTGATCAGCCTGAAGAGATTAAGCGCCGTTCAGATTCATCGAGCAGAACCTGAAGACTCCGCCACAGTTGGCGCAGGCGCGCAAATCAAAGCCATACTGCTGGAACTTAAGCAGCACGGGAAGACGCTTCCATCACTCGGCTTGATCACAGAACAAACCATTGCCGGCGCAATTTCCACGGGGACTCATGGTTCCGGGAAGCACAGCCTGTCGCATTATGTTCAGGCCGCACGTATTGCCCGTTATGACGCTGAATCCGGCAAAGCGATCATTGAAGAAATTGATTCCGGCGACGACCTGCGGGCGGCTCGCTGCTCTCTGGGTTGCCTCGGCGTGATCGTCAGCGTGCGGATTCAGATACGTGACCTCTACAGCGTCGAAGAACATTGGCGCGAATATGACTCGCTGGACAATGTGCTTGCCGCCGAAAAGGAATTTCCTCTGCAGCAGTTTCTTGTTGTTCCGTGGAGATGGACCTTTCTGGTTCAACATCGAAAAGAAATGCCCTATGGCCGATCATGGTTCGCGTGGTTGTACCGCCTGTACTGGTTTCTGCTGATCGATCTCACATTGCATCTGGTGCTGCTCTTTGCAACCAGGATCGTGAAATCATTTGCATTCATTCGCCTGCTTTACAAACGAATCATCCCGCCGCTGGTGATTCGTCGATGGAAAGTGATCGATGAATCCTCAGCGATGCTCGTCATGGAACATGAATTGTTTCGTCACATCGAGACAGAACTCTTCGTGCCGCGACGACATCTTCCACAGGCATTGAAGTTGGTTCGGGAAGTGCTGTGTGTCGCGGGTGGACTTGCCACAGACGTATCGCCAGATTTCCAGGAGCAGTTCGAGCAAAACGGCAGGGCCGCTCAACTGGAGGCTCTGCGGGGAAAATACTGCCATCACTATCCGATTTGTGTTCGTCGAGTGCTATGCGACGACACGCTGATCTCGATGACGAGTTCCGAAACATCCGATCCTCCAATGGCAGAGACAGCAAGCGACTGGTACGCCATCAGTCTGATCAGCTATGCCCGACCAGCAGAACGTCAGACATTTCTCCAGACCGCTCAGTTTCTAAACGAGACCATGTGTGCGCTCTTCGGAGCCAGACCGCACTGGGGCAAACTCTGCCTCGTTGCACCGCTTGCACTCTCATCGCTGTATCCTGGGATGGATGCGTTCCGACTCCAGTGTGAACGACGAGATCCCCCCGGCGCATTTAGAAATCGCTGGTTCGCAAGTGTCCTTAATGGGTCGGTTCGTTAGCTCGTTCTTGCGGCTGCTGCTACACTCCTCCCGTGCGACTGTGCCCGATGTCGCCGATCCGTGTTTTGCATGATCTGTTCCGGTGATATTGCTCCCGCTATGCATCGATTCCCGTACATCACGGACTACGTCAACGACGTCTTCGCGAGAGAGAAGCTGTACTGGGATTTTATTCTGCTCCCACCGGTGCTCCTGGTCCTTTACTTCTTTCTGCGCACGGTCAGCTTTCCGCTCAAGTTCATTCTGCACCGCAATCCGTACGGGTTTGAGGCGTACCTGATCGACAAAACCATGTCGCTGGGGTTCAAATATTTTGCCCGGCAGGATGCGGCGGAACTCATCCTGCGGCATGTTCAGATCGAACCACTGCTCTATCGGCACATACTCATGCGGCAGGGCGTGACAGTGGCGGAATCTCGCAAACTCAACGGCATTGATGGTGATTTCGGCGTCGAAGATCTGACGACGATGGTGAAAAATAATCTCACCGTTGGTCACGACCTGCTGTCGTATGAACTGGTGGACCGATTTGACAGACATGCCTTTCTGGACAACATCGACGGCATTCGCAAATCCCGTCCGGAAGATCACAGTCAACTCAGCAAGGGCGTGCTCGAAGAAAATCGCAGGCACTCATTCCAGTTGCTGGGCGCGACGAACATCGTGATGCTCATCGTGACGACGATCACGCTGTTCGGGGATTTGAACACCACAATCAACGCACTCAATTCCTTTGGTTCCGATTCCGTCCTGCTCTGGTGCCTCAAGCGACTTTATGCCGGCAACCCACAGGTCCAGGCTGACCTCGATTTTTTTATGCAGGAGGTCAGCAATCGAGGCCACTATAACAGCAGCGCCTTTTTCTCAAACCCCAGCCAATACCTGTATTACCACATCGTCTTTGATGAAGTGGCCTACGATCTGTTGCGGAATACGCCACCAGCGTCTTCATCAGCCGCCACGCGTTAGCGTCCGGTTGTTGTGGTAATGCCCGGAACCGGACGCTAACGCGTTCCGGCTGATTTGGTCTATAAATCTTTGACAAGCACCAACAATTTCGAAACAAGCAAAAACGCCGAATCCCCAGCATGCCCTGTTACATCGTCACCACGAGCTCGTTCCTGCCAGGTCCGCCTGTCGAAAACGCCGAGATCGAAAAATATCTTGGCTCACTCGAAGGCGAAGCCGACGTCCGCAAGAGCGTCCTGGCGATGAACGGCATCGTGCGACGACATTACGCTCAGGACGAAAATCAGCAGGCGACGCATGACGTTTACCAACTGGCAACGCTGGCGGCTGAATTCTGCTTCAACAGTTCTGAACGACCGACACGAGTGAGCTTTCTCTCCGCTGGCACCACATTTGCGCCGCTGTCGGGACCTGGCATTGCTTCAATTCTGCATCATCAACTTCAGCAACGCGGACTGCTGGATCATCCTGTCGAAATCAGTTCACATTCCGGAGTCTGCACCTCCGCCGCCGCAGCCATGGTGGCGGCGATTCGAGCTGTCACGGCGGGCGAGCATTCCGCCGCGATCTGCGTCGGAGCCGAACACGCATCCGAAGTCCTGAAAGCAAACGCCATCCAGCCAATCGATGACCGAGCCGACCATGCAAACGTCCGCCAGAGTCAGTGGTTCATGTCCGTGTTTCTGAGATTCATGCTTTCCGACGGGGCAGGGGCCTTTTTGCTGCGCGACAGCCAAACGCAACGGGCGTCTCGCTAAAGATCGACTGGACTCATTCGATGTCCTTTGCGCACGAGACACCCTTGTGCATGAAACTGGAAAATCGCACGGCGCGACTCACTCAGGACGTCGCGATCCTGTCGCGTCATCTGCTTCCGTCGGCTCGCAAGTTTCTGGCGAGCGCAATGCAGACACATCACGCGTGTCTGGATTCATACCGTTTCGTTCTGCCACACATGTCGTCGTACTTCTTTCAAAGGCGATTCGAACGGGTGCTGCAAACGCATTCAAAGGATCCAAACAATCCGGTCCCGTACTGGACAAATCTCGCCACGTGCGGAAACACCGGCGCTGCCAGCATCTATGTCATGCTCGATCAATTCTTGCGCGAGAACGCCGTCAGCGATGGCGATCGTTTGCTGCTGTTCATTCCGGAATCCGGGCAGTTTAACTTCGTGATGGTCAGCGCCACGGCGGTTGTCCAATGACCGAAATTGATCTGGGCAAGGTGCGGCCCGCGCGTCATCGACTGGCAATCATCGGAGGCGGAAGCAGCGGGCTGATCTGTCGCCCGATCTGCTGGTTCCCGCGATCGGCTACCGCTCGACAGTAGAATTACTATCAGCGGGCCTCGTGAAACCAGCCGATTTCTACCTCGGCTGCTGCCACGTTGATTTTCCGGACCTGTACCTCATCGGCTTCGCCCGCCCAATCATCGGCAACATCCCCACCATCAGCGAAATGCAGGCCGGATTCGTCTGCGGCCTGATCGTCGGCACGCACCAGCGACCACCAGACATTCAGCAACGCCATCACGACGACACGCGGGACCGGCAAAGTCGCTACGCGAAACTCAATCTGTCCGCCATGTACCCCGTCGAAATGTTTCCCTACTGCGACCGCCTCGCAAAATTCATGCACTGCTATCCCTCACTCCGCGCCATCGGCTCCCTCTCCGCCTGGTCCCGCGTGCAACTCGCCCCGGCCACAACGATGCATTACTTCCACGCCGACCCCAAAATCCGCGAGCATTCCTCTGCGGCCCCGATCTACCTGCCGCCAACCCTCATCGCACTGCTCCTGTTCCTCAAACCGCTGGACGCCGCCTACCGCCTGCTGCGGTTCTTCAGTCGCCGGAAGTAATTCCGTCAACGGAACCCCCGCAATTCAGTTCATGGATTCTTGACGACAGGAGCGATATAATTTTGCCATGACAACTCAATCCGGCACTCTTCTTCCCATTGTTGAACTTTCAAAAAGTGGCTCCGATTCTCTGGTGCCGCTGGCCGCAAGGGCGGTGGACCCACGTCATCGGAAACCACTCCCGATGACGATGGCGGAGGCACTCGAACGCGGCTGGGACGAACTGGATGTCGTCTTCATTACTGGAGACGCCTATATCGACCATCCCAGTTTTGCCAGTGCGATCCTGGGACGAGTGCTGGAGTCTGCGGGATTTCGAGTTGGCATTGTCAGTCAGCCGGACTGGCGTTCGTGCGATGCATGGCGAACATTCGGCAAACCGAAACTGTTTTTCGCCATCAGCGCCGGCAACATGGACTCGATGATCAACCACTATACCGCCAGCCGGAAGGTGCGCAACGACGACGCCTATTCTCCCGGTGGTCGCATCGGACTGCGCCCGGACAGAGCGACTCTGGGATATTGTCAGCGAGCTCGCGAAGCGTACTCCGGTGTGCCCGTCATCGCTGTAGGAGTTTAAGCGTCATTGCGACGACTGGCTCATTATGACTACTGGAGCGATAAAGTTCGCCGCTCAATCCTGCTGGACGCCAAAGCCGATCTGGTCGGATTTGGGATGGGGGAAGATACGATTCTTGAGATCGCTCGTCGCCTGGCGGCCGGGGAGACTGTACGCGACCTGCGAGACATGCGAGGAATGGCCTACCTGCTGGGCGCAAAAGAATCCGCAGAACGCTTTGGAGATCCGAAGCAGGAGCCGGCATTCATCCGCCTTCCAACATTCGAAGTTGTGTCTTCGGATAAGCCGGCATTCGCCGAAGCGACTAAGATCATTCACAACGAAACCAACCCCTACAACGCACGGCCGCTGGTCCAGTTCCATGATCGTCAGGCCGTCGTCTGCAATCCGCCGCGTCTGCCGATCTCGCAACCAGCGATGGATAGCATCTACGATCTGCCTTACACTCGCAGACCTCATCCATCGTATACCGAAAAGATCCCGGCCTTCGAAATGATCAAAGATTCGGTCACGATCATGCGTGGCTGTTTCGGTGGTTGCACATTCTGTTCGATCACCACGCACCAGGGCCGCATCATTCAGTCGCGCAGTCACGATTCGGTCATCGGTGAAATTCAGAAGATGACACAGGATCCGAAATTCTCGGGAGTCATCAGCGATATCGGCGGTCCTACAGCCAACATGTACGAAATGCGATGCAGTCGTCCGGAGGTAGAAGCGAAATGCCGTCGCCAGTCGTGTGTGCATCCCACCATCTGCAAACTGCTGGGGACTGACCATGGACCGCTGGTTAAGCTGATGAAGGACGCTCGTGAAACGCCGGGTATCAAGAAGGTCTTTGTCGCCAGCGGCATTCGGATGGATCTGGCACGATTGTCGCCGGAGTACATGCGGGATCTGGTGCGACATCATGTGGGCGGCCATCTGAAGGTCGCTCCGGAGCATACAGACGCCGGTGTTCTGGATCTGATGCGCAAGCCAGCCAGCGATGACTTTGATAAATTCGCAGAGGTCTTCGAACGCGAATCAAAAATCGCCGGAAAGAAGCAGTACATCATTCCGTACTACATCGCGAGCCATCCTGGCAGCGATCTTGACGCCATGATTGACTTGGCGCTCTTTCTGAAACGAAATGGGTACCGTCCCGATCAGGTGCAGGATTTTATTCCGGCACCATTCGATGTGGCGACCGCCATGTATTACACCGGGATCGACCCATTCACGAAGAAGCCGGTTTATGTCGCTCAGCATCTTCGCGATCGCAAACTGCAGCGCGCACTGATGCAGTTCTTCAAACCCGAAAACTACTTTGACGTGCGCAAGGCACTCGAACAGGCGGGCCGACAGGATCTGATCGGATCGGGATGCGACTGCCTGATTCCCGATCATGCTCCTCGCGAAGCGCTCGACAAACGCCGAGCAACCGCCAACGCGCGAGTTCGCGACGACTACGTCCACACGGTTCCAACTGAATCGCAGTCACCGGCCAAAGGCAAGACGTCTAAAAAACAATCACGTCACAAACCAGGAAAAGGCTATCGTCCGGGACGTTCGAGCGCTAATCCGTAACTGATACGCGGACGTGACGTTGCCGGGAGTGTATTTGGGCTCCATAGTTGCCAATCCTGTTTTCCACCGGCGTGAAGCCGGTGGGGAAATGTCTTTGTCTCGTGGCGTTGCTGTAGTTCCAAAACCTGCTTCTACCGACGCAGGGTCGGCAGGGGCGTGAAGTAGTTGCAGAAGCCCCACTGGCCTCGTGCCAGTGGCTCGCGGGTTTGCAAACTACAAACCAACGGCAAACAACACAACCCAAAATCCCCACCGGCTTCACGCCGGTGGACTCGCGGTTTGGAAACTACAGCAATCTCGAATGCAACTCGCCCCGATCTATCTGCCGCCAACCTTCATCGCACCGCTCCTGCGCCTCACGCCGCGTATCGCCTGCTGCCGTTTTTCAGTCGCCAGAGGTGATTCCGTCAACGGCATTCCGCCACCCCGAGCTCCCTACTCCGAGATCTTTGCAAAGCGAGCCCCACCACCGGTGTCGGCCGATATGACCAAAGCATTTTGGCATCGGCATCTTCGGCGCGTCGGTGTGCGCCTCCGACGCACGCAAGAGAAATCTGCCTCACGCTCCGGTCGCGACCACCGACGCAGCCAATTACCATCTCAGTGATGGGACGATTGATATCACCAGCGTGTTAAAGGTTGAATCAAAGACTGATGCCTGACAGCACGCAGCCCAATCACTCCGAACATGAGAGGAGAAACGACGGTCCCAGGACTTGGTGGCGATTTTTAAAATTCACTGTAACTCGTGATGCGTGATCCCTCAGGTATTAGTGAGTACACTGATTCTGAATTGCCGGTGGACCTGAGGTGTCGATGATCATGAGTGGAAATGCTGCCGAATTGAATTGTCCGCGCTGCGGTGCGGTTTTGGATGCATCAGTCGCAAATGGGATTTGTCCTGCGTGTTTGCTTAAGCAAGTGGCAATGGGGACCGGATCGGACAGCCTCCCCGCGATGGCATGGGAACCGCCATTAGTGGTAGAATTGGCAACCGCGTTTCCGCAGCTTGAAGTGCTGGAACTTATCGGCCACGGTGGGATGGGAGCGGTCTATAAGGCTCGTCAGAAGTCTTTGGGAAGGCTCGTAGCACTCAAAATTCTCGCTCCGCAGCTCGCAGCGAATCCGGACTTCGCCTCACGATTTGCTCGCGAGGCGAAAGTACTTGCGGAGGTCTGCCATCCGAACATAGTCACCGTCCATGATTTCGGCCGCGCCGGCGAAACGGGAAAATTCTATTTCCTAACGATGGAATTCGTCGATGGCGTCAACTTGCGTCAGGCAATGACCGCTGGACGTCTGACGCCGTCTCAGGCGTTGGCGATCATTCCGCCGATTTGCGAAGCCTTGCAGTTTGCTCATGACCGAGGCATCGTCCACCGAGACATCAAGCCAGAAAACTTGCTGCTCGACAAAGACGGCCGCATCAAAATTGCCGACTTCGGCATCGCGAGAATGTTGAGGTGCAATAGTGACACGCATCAGAACTTCGCGAACAACGAAACCACTTCGACGAATACTTCTGCTCGTGATTCCAAAGATGATCTCACACAGGAGTCCGTGCTGGGTACGCCGAGCTATATGGCTCCTGAGCAACGCGATCGTCCGGCGTCGGTCGATCATCGGGCGGATATTTTTTCGCTTGGCGTAGTGTTGTACGAAATGTTGACTGGCGAACGCCCGGGAACAAAGTTACAGCCGCCTTCGCGCCGAGTGGAAATTGATGTTCGTCTGGACGAAATCGTACTGCGAGCGCTGGAGCAACAGCCAGAACTGCGATTTCAGTCGGCGACGGAATTTCGCACGCGCGTCTCCGCCTATACGAGCCATGATGAAGGATCGCTCCCCGGTTCAAAACAACCAGAACAAGTCGATTGGACTCTCTGGTCTCCGAGTCAGTCTTCGCGAGTCGCGGAAATCTGCAAGCATCTGACCCGCGAAGAAAAACGTCAGGTTCGATGGATGGGAGCCTTCTTTGGTGTCTGGAATGCCGCAACATTCTTCTTGCCTTGCTTCGCTGTCATGTTCCTGCCACAGCCATTAGGCTGGATTCTCGGAGGACTGACCTTCATCACGGGGCTGGCTTTCTATCCGTTGTTGTTTAAAATGCAGCGAGAATCTCTTCTGAATACAATATGGGCACGGCAACAGAAAATCACGTTCGATCAAATTCGACGACGCAAGTGGACTCGCACAGAAATCGCTGCGGTGGCTGGCGCTGCTACTGGAATCGCCGGTCTTATCTTCATCACACTTGTCGGATGGGAGCGTGTTTACGCGGCGGAGCGGGCTCCTGTTGCCAGCCTGAGCGGCGCACTCATTGTTGGGATTATCGGTGCCATCGGTGTTTGGATGGAAATGCGGCGGCGAGAAAAAGTATCTCAGTCACGGAAAACGTTTTTCCGTCCGTCCAGCGTAGTGCTCTTTGTTGCCTTATTGATTCTGTGCATCGGGATATTTCAATTCCTGACAAACCTGCGTTTGGTGAATTCGATATCCGCCAATGCGTTCATCCATCCGTCGATCGAAGGATCGCACTTTTCTCTTCAGTATGAAGTTGAATGTCCGACCGGCTGGAATGTGTGGGTGACGCTTGAGAACTCCCAATTGTTTCATGCGGACGATCCAGCGAGTGAGTCCGGAGTACCTGTCATTATAAGTCGTTATCAAGCCAAACTGACTGAACATGGCCAACTGCGAATTCCTCTGGAGTATATTCCGGTCAGCGAAGAGAATCGTGACAGGATGCTGGATACGATTGGGCCTGAGGACGGGTGGAAGTTTTTTCTCGCCCCGAAGCACGATGTCAGCTTGCTCTTCTATACAACCGAATCGCTGATGCGTGTTTGGGCCATTGCTACAATTCTTCCGGAAGGATTGACTCCAGATTCGCTGCTGGGAAACGAGCCGACCGGATCGCCACGTTACAAGACAATCGAGTCGCTTGCTCCGCCGAAGCCGGATGCATTTGGAAGAGCTAGCGAAAAGGGGCGTGTCAAAATTTTCTCATTGAGGGATGAGGTCACGAGAGATTCAGCACATCGTAAACTTCCGAAACAGCAGCCCAGTCCTCAATTCACCGACGAAGATTTCGCATTGACGTTTTCTGATGGTATCTTCGTAATGGACAAAACCAGCATCTCGGATGATCGCGATCCATGACAGACCGAGCGGCTAATGCTTTTCACACAACTAACTGGACACAAGTGATCGTGGCAAATGGCAATTCGCCAGTGGCTCGCCAGGCACTGCGTGAATTATGCGAGACGTATTACGCCCCGGTTGAGTTTTTCATCCGAAGGTTTCGATTCGGAAGCAATCAAAACCAAGCCGATGATGCTCGTGATTTGACGCACGCATTCTTTGCCAAACTGCTTGAAGGGAACAGTTTGTGCCATGCAGATTCGACACAAGGCCGGTTCCGTTCGTATTTGCTGGGAGCAGTGAAGAATTTTCTCAGTGACCAATACGACCACAAACGAACATTGAAACGAGGAGGTAACCAAATGCCTCTGTCGCTGGACCAGTCACTTGCTGAAAACGCATCCGAACCATCGGCCGCTCTGGAAATCGCTGACCCAAGTGGCTTCCCTCCTGACGCATGGTTTGATCGCCAATGGGCACTTGCGGTCATCGAACAAGCCATTGCCGCACTTCGATCTGAAGCGGAATCAAACGGCGAGATTGCACGCTTCGAAGTTTTGCAGCGCTGGCTCGTCACTCCGTCCAGTCACAACACGGCGATCGAAGCGGCCCGATCAATCAACCTTTCCGATGGAGCCTTCAAAGTCGCGGTCCACCGGCTGCGGAAGCGATTCCGTCAGGTGGTCACAGAACGGATTGCCCATACTGTTGAAGATCCGGTTGAAGTGCAGGACGAACTGAATCATCTCATAACTGCAATAACGTCAAGCTGAGGGACCACGATAATATCCAAATCTAAAACGGTGCGACCGACCGGAGCAACATCGCGCATCAACGCAAACTCCTTCGGTCACATCAACCGTCGCAGCGAATACCTGTCGCCAGCGCGCGTCGGCCTTTCATGCCTTTTATTCATGATGCGAACCTCCGATGGCTCGCGCCACCGGCAGAGACTGTATCGGCCCGCGGGGCTTGAATCGCATCTGAGCCATTCAAGCGAGAGAGCGGGAATTGACGAAACCTACTTCATTCGTTCAATGGCATCATCTCACGGTCAACCCCCTCATCCGGCCTGCGGACGCCTTCTCCCACGATCTCGGGGGGAGAAGGGACATCTGTCGTCTCGTCAGGAACGAGAACAACCTAACAATTATTCTCCAGCTTGCAATTTGTCGCGCAGCCAAGGCGGTAGCCGCACGGATTGTTGCGCTGACTTCCGCCTGAAGATGGGACTACGCACCCAACGATTCACGAGTTCTGTGAAAACCGGGAGCTAGCGCTCGGCGGCTGATTCAATCACGACACTTATTAACCACTTGATGTTTATTGGCTTGCACGTGCTCCGTTCAGCAGCACGGGTTCCAGTGACGCGAGATTTTCTTCGAGGGCTGCGAGGGCTTTGTCGATGCCTGTCAGGTCGCCGGACCTGGCGAGTTGTTCGAGGTCGCTGGCAAGGGCGGCCGAGGCTGGGGCACTCAGCGCGAGCAGTGCGCCTTTTATGGTGTGGGCGACTCCATTGATTTCAGTGGCGTCACGCTTCGCAACGGCGGTGCGGAGTTGTGGTATAAGAATTTTGGACTCTTTAAGAAACGCCTCGATCAGCGTTTGCAGCAACTCCTCGTCTCCTTCACAGCCTTCCAGGGCCTGTGCCCAGTCGAAGAGTGTATTGGTCGATTCGACGCTGGCCTCAGCAATGTCCGCAGTACTACCGCTGGGGTTCACCAGATTCGCGAGCTTGTCTTTGATCACCTGCGATCGCACTGGTTTTGACAGATAGTCGTCCATTCCTGCCGCCAGACAGCGTTCTCGGTCGCCTTTCATGGCATGGGCGGTCATGGCAATGATCAGAGTGTGTCTGTCTGTTCCCTTTTCCAGTTCTCGAATAGCCACTGTTGTTTCAAAGCCGTCCATTTCCGGCATCTGCACGTCCATCAGCACTAGATCGAATTCCTCCGCCTCCCACCTGGCGAGCGTCTGGCGTCCGTTTTCCGCCACCGTGACGAGACAGCCCAGTTTGCTGAGCAGGTTAATGGCCAGTTTTTGATTGACTCGATTGTCCTCCGCCAGCAACACACGCAACCCATCAAACCTCGGTCCCGTGTCGGTGCTGGCTGCGGCGATGAATTCGTTGGGCGGCGAAGCGACATCGAGCGCTACCGCCATTGCGTCAAACAATTCGGACTGCTTTATAGGTTTGAGCAGGTAGGAAGAAATCCCCAGTTCCCGACACCGGGCAGAATTCTCTGAAGCGCTGCCGGATGACAGCACAATCATCACGATTCCCGCCAGCTCGGGTTGCCGTCTGATTCTTTCCGCCAGACCAAAACCGTCCATCTCCGGCATCATCACATCAAGGATCGCCAACGCATACGGTTTCCCGCGAGCTGCCGCTGCCTGCAATTCAACGAGTGCCAACTGTCCGCTGGCGACGGCGACCGGATGCATTTCCCAATTGGCCAGCAGCTCAGTAAGTATCCGCCGGTTGGTGGCGTTATCATCGACGGCCAAAACGGAAAGGCCGCGCAGTTTTTCCACAGAAGCGCTCGTCTCTCGGCTCGTCGTGGAGGACACACCGAAGTTGGCGGTGAAATGAAAGGTGCTTCCCGCGCCGACCATACTTTCCACCCAAATACGTCCGCCCATCAGCGACACAAGTTCGGTTGAAATCGTCAGGCCCAATCCAGTGCCGCCGTACTGACGCGTCGTTGAGCTGTCCGCCTGGGAAAACGGATCAAAGATCAATTGCCGTTTGTTTTCCGGGATTCCAATACCCGTGTCAGTTACGGCAAAGTGCAACTCAACGTTTTCGGTGGTGTTCGAATCGACCGAAACCGTAATCACCACCTCACCATGCTCAGTAAACTTGATGGCATTTCCAACGAGGTTGGTGATAATCTGCCGCAGACGGCCTGGGTCGCCGACAAGCATTTTGGGAACGTCCGGGGCGATGGAAAACGCAAGTTCCAGCCCCTTTGTGTGCGCACGAATTCCGAGCGCCTTCATCGCATCGCCGATGCCGTCGCGCAGGTCGAAGTCGATCGGATCCAGTTCGAGCTTCCCGGATTCGATCTTGGAAAAGTCCAGAATGTCGTTAATGATCAGCAGCAGCGAATCTGCAGAGACGTTGACCAGCGTCAAATATTCGCGCTGTTCGGGCGTCAGATCTGTGTCGAGTGTCAGTTCCGTCATACCGATGATGCCATTCATGGGCGTCCGCAATTCATGGCTCATGCTGGCGACAAATTCACTCTTGGTGCGGTTGGCCGCTTCTGCGACTTCCTTCGCCTTCCGCATTTCTTCTGCCTCGCGGGACTCGGTCAAATCGCGGAGATTGACGACGATTCCTTCGACCACAGAATCTCGCAGCATGTTATTGAACAGACCTTTCATGAACCGCAATGAGCCGTCTCGATGCAGCGCCTGAAACTCGACCGAGTGGCCGTTCCGTTTTCCCTGCAAAGACTGGTCGATGCACTCACGAATCGCCGCCTGGTCATCCGGATGCGCGATCTCCAGAATGCTGCGGCCCAGCCATTGGTCAGGTGGGAATCCAAGCACCGTTTCCATCGCGGGACTCACGTAACTGAGTTTGCCATCGCGGTCGAGTTTCATGATCACGTCAAAGGCATTTTCGATGAGCGAACGGAAATGCATTTCGCTTCTACGAACTTCCTCCCGAGCCTGCTTCAGATTCTGCTCGCGAGCCGCAACCTCACGGACCATGTGGGAAAACGCCTGCGCCAACTTCCCCACTTCGTCCGAATTTCGGCTGATTGGAATGAGCTGGGCACTGAAATCCCCGGTCTCGCGCGCCGCCGAATTGCTGGTCGCCATTTCATTTGCGTACTGCGTCAACTTCTGCAGCGGCTGGGCGATTCTGTTCATCATCAGGTAGGCCGCGACGACACTGACCAGAAAGATGGCACCAATCAGCCCCGACTGCTGAATAACGGCCGAGCGGACGGCCGAGCGGATCAGAGTGCGGTCCATTCCCACATGCACAAACCCCACCTCGCTGACCAGAATCGGAGCCGCAATATCAATAAAATCCCCTCCGTCGCGAAATCGAACGTACTGAATCTCTGTCTCGCGTTTCTGCTCTTTTGACTTCTCTGAATCGCTGATGACAAGTTCGCGGACCTCTTCAGGAATACCCGGCGCGAACGTGTGTGATATGATGTCGCCGTTGGCGTCGGCCACAAAAATATACGAGACGCCCTGGATTTGTCCTTCATCCAAATACTGGTCAATCAATGCCTGGACGGACGCAGCATCGCGGTAGAGCAGCGTCTCGAGGCTGGCTTCGGCGATGCCGTGGGCGATTGCGATTCCCTTCGTCTCGTACTGCTCGGTCAGATTGCCGTTCAGAATCCGGGCCGAAAAAATCGCAGTCGCCACCATCGTCACGGCAAACACCAGCACGAGCACGCACAGGACTTTTTTGAATAACTGTGACGTTTTCGCGGTCATTTGCGCCACCTCAGCCAACCGTCATCGGCAAGTGGAATAAAACTGCCTTCAGAGGCGACCGTAAAATAAACCTTGTCCAGCCCCTGATGTCTGTTGCGCCCGAATGAGACGGGGACATCGATTCCCAGATCAAGATTCTCAATCGACTCCACGACCTCCGGCAACCGAGCGGCATCAGGCTGCGGCCCCATCTTCTGCAGGATCTCGACCAGCAGTTTCGCGTTCAGGAATCCCTCGAAACTGATGAAGCTGTAGCGAGGTGGGACGTACGGCTCGTTGAGCAGATCTGCCGGCGGTGCCGGTTTGTAGAGATCCATCAGTTCACGGTACTGCTTTGCCGCTGGCAGTTCCATGTCCGCATAGCTGGGCACAATCTGTGAGTTGATCAGATTGCCAGTGTAGTCCTTTCCGCTGGCTTTGCCCGTTTTCTTGAGCAGTGCGAGCAGATTCTCGCTGTCGACACCCGAGATATTGGCGATCGGAACATCCCAGCCCGCGTCACGAGCGTCTCGAACGAAAGCGGCCGCAGCGGAATAGGTCGCGACGGAAATGACGGCGTCCGGATTTGCCTTGCGGAGGATTTCGACCTGAGGACTGAAGCTTTCTTTAAAAAGCGTGCCGCGCTTGTAGCTCGCTTCGGCCACCATTTGGAGTTCTTTGTGGTGAAGCGGGTTCGCCCGGCCTTTCGCGTTGCCATCCTCACGGACACTCTCATTGAGACTGGTTTCCGAGTTACTGTACTTGGCCAGCGCCTGCCGCGCGCCATTCCATCCGCTGCGACCATAGGCATCGACCTGATAAAAAACGGCGATCCGTTTTCTCCCAATGCCCACAAAATGATCTACCAACTGCGTCGTCTCCTGGTGATACGAGGCACGCAGATTAAAAACGAATTCGTCGTAGGGAGGCCGTCGCTGAGGTTCGGCACCGGTGAAAGGAAAGAACAGATAGACCGGATGAAGATCGTCCTTGTACTTGTCCTTGTCCTTGTACTTGTCATTGTATCGTTTTAGCAGAGGCAGGACGCGGGTGACTGTTGGACTGCCCATGTAGTCGAACAGCAGGAGACAGCGGTCTTTTTCCACCAGCTGGATCGTGTTGTCGATCGCCGGAATAGGATTGTAGCCGTCGTCATAAGGCTTGATGACGATCCTGGAACCGTGAACACCGCCGTCCGCATTGACCTGCTCAAGACAGGCCATCGAGCCACGATACAGTTCGATGCTGAGTCCGCGGGAAGGTCCCTTAAAGGCGGCCGACATGCCGACGGTGATATCCTCGGCGCCAACGCGGCTGAGGATGGAGAACGTCAACACCAGAACCAGCCCGCAAAAACGACTCGTTCGGCAGACGGCCCATCCGGATAGAAAAGTGATCGTTCGTGCATGTCGCATGTTGGCGAGTATAACAAAGGGCAAACAAGCGAGTCATTTCAATTGGCAGGAACAATCGGCAGAATGCGCCAATGACTGGCCGTCGATAACTCGGGTTTGTGTGACAACGTTGTTCGAAACGAACGTCAAGAACGGTGACTTATCGCCATTGCTGGATTTGCCTGCAGTTCCATGGCATGCCTGGTTCAACGTTTACCGGAGACGTCCCAGACCAGAACGGTGGCATCCTGACTGGCGGAAATCAGGCGATTGTTCGAGACAAATCTCAGGCTTCGCACCATGCCGGTGTGGCCGAGGAATTCATGGCGGAGTTTTCCCGAAGCGATGCTGTACACTCTGATTCGTTCGATGGCTCTTGAATGGGACTGGCTTTCGTGGCTGGAAACGGCAAGGAGGGTTGAATCATCAGAGATTGCCACTGCCGTCACCATAACTGGAACCTCGGCAATATTCTTAATCGCATTGCCAGTTTTTGAATCCAGCAAACCAACAAAGCCTGTTTGCCGAACTTCGTCAATTCCAACTGATGCGACAGTTTGTCCATCTCGACTGATGGCTACGGGAAGGAAAAATGTCGCATCAGGCTCCGCGATGTTGATGGCATTCCTGATTTCCAAATCTTCCGTCCGAATTAAGTGAATGACGCCCGCGCCCGGAAGTCCCATCGCCATCAGGCCTGACCGGGATGCGGAAATAGTATGAAAAAGATTGATCCTCACGACATCTTTGCCGTCTGTTTCTTTCAGGCAATCGCTGCTTGCTGTGTCCCAGAGGCAACGCTGTCCATCGGCCGAGACAGACATCAGGCGATTCTTCGCGGTCGGGTCGAAGGCCAGGCAGCGAATCGGTGACACATGACGATCCAGAATGGCGGTCTGATTTTTTGAGAGTCGAATCAGCGAGATAGCCGTATCCTGAACGGACGCGACAGCAATGGTCTCTCCGTCGGGAGAAATCGAAAGATTACATGCGTTTTCCGGATGCGTCCATCGGTTTTTAAGGCGATATGTTTCCAGGTCCCATTGCAGAATCGCAGGACCTGTGCCGCTCGTGACAATGGTCTTCTCGTCATCCGGTGCCACGATGTTCAGGACGTCGCGATCATGGGCGTCAAATCGATCGATGATTTTTCGAGACTCAACGTCCACCTGTTGCAGTCGTTTCCTTGGCAAAATCCACTTCGTGCCATCGGGCGAGAAGGAAGCGCCAAGTCCCTGAGTGCCGTTCTCCTGATAGAGAGTTTTTTTCTCATTCATATCCCAGATTGTGACGAGTCCATCGAACTCGTGAGTCAGCAGCAACGGACGCTTCGGATGAAACGCGACTGAATGCAAGCCACTGAGCATTCCATATTCAACAGGCTTTTCCGCTGAGCCGACGCTGTACAATCGGAGAGTTTTTCTCCCTGACGCTGCCACGAATTTCGAGTCCGGTGAGAATTCCAGTGAGAAATATCGGTCAAGGTCACCATTGCGCGATATCAGCTCCTGAAGTTCCGGAAGAGAGAAAACGGTGACCCTGTTTGTTCCCGCGACTGCGATGGCTTTTCCATCGTTCGAAAAGGCGACTCGACTTGCCGGGGCCGCGAATTCTCCCGTGATCCTTCCCGTCGCCACGTCTTTCAACTGAATGCCATCAGCGCGTCTTCCCGACGCAATTGTCTTTCCATCGGGGCTCCACGCAACACATTCGCACGCACCGGCATCGGAGACAAAGACTCGCTGGCCCCAGGCGTTCCCGCGATCCCAGATTCGCAGTGTGCCGCTCGATTCACAGGTGACCAGTTTGGTTCCGTCCGGCGACCATGCTATGTCTTCGAATTCGCCGTCGTCTAAACCGGGCGTCGTCTCATCGAGGCCCGTCGCCATAACCAGAATCTGAACCCCAGGTGCAACGACCCCAATTGCTGCGTGGTAATGGATGGCAACCAGGGAACTGTCGCTCGACCAGCGCATCGCCATTGGAGCATCACGAATGTTGTAGCGCGTCGTCCCGAGTCGCGCGACAGCACCGTCCGGAAGCGGATCTCCGTATTGATCCTCACCGGGCATTCCGCCGGCCTGTCGAACCTGTAAGAAGCAGCAAAGAAAGCCCAGTACCAGTCGAACCGACATGCGGGGAAGAAGGTTGGTGGCCCGGGGTCTCCGCTCAACGGTCGTCCAAGTTGACATGTCACGTTTGATTCGTTTCATACGATGCAATTCCAATTGACATCCGGTATCTTGTAATGCAGCATTCAGGCGTCATGGTACAACTGCCGCGTCTGGCGGGAAATCGATTATTGGATATTGCGTCAATCGAAAGTAGCATTCCATGCCAGTGCATGATTGGACAAAAGTTTCCGCCGGGACGTACCACGGGTTTCATTCCGCGTGGATCACGGAAATTGCGCGTATGCTCAACAACGGATTATTACCTACGCCATTCTATGCGGAGTCGGAACAAATTGCGGGTGAGACGGGGCCGGACGTCCTGACGCTCGAAGTGGACGCCGCTGTTCCTGACTCGGAAATCGAAGGCAGCATAAAGAATTCCGGTACGGCAACGCTCACGGAAGCCCGGCCCAACGTCACCGTGATGCAGACGGCTTCCGAAGCGGAAATCTACGGCGAGCGACAAAATCGACTGGCGATTCATCATTCCTCAGGTGATCGTGTAGTCGCGTATATTGAACTGCTCTCGTCGGGCAACAAATCGAACCAGCGTGTGCTGGATCGATTTCTTGATAAAGCGTGCAGCGTGATTGAACAGGGCGTTCACCTGTTCATTGTCGATCCTTATCCGCCGGGTCGGCTTGATCCGCAGGGGATCCACGGAGCGATCTGGGATGAAATAGATCCGTCCTCTTCGTTTTCGTTTCCGGATGAACGGCGGCTGACGGCGGTTTCGTACCATGCCATTCGTCCGCCGGTGGCCTATGTCGAACCCATGTCCGTTGGTGCTCTGCTGCCTGTAATGCCGCTGTTTTTAGATGCCAATCGATACGTAAATCTGCCCCTTGAAGTCTCGTACAACAGTGCGTTCGAAACGATTCCTCGCCGCTATCGTGATCAATTGTCGGAGGCGAATCGGCGGTGATCGGGTCGGTTTGGTTTGCGCTGTACTGCAAACAGTTGTGAGTTTGTATTCCTGAAAATATTTTCGGCCCTAAGGTTTTGCAGCGTCTTGAGTTGAAAGCCTGACTTTCCTGTGTGTGCGTTGTCAACCGAATGAAGTCAGACGAATGGGGCAATAGGAAATATTCGTTTGACTTCATTCGGCTGACTCAATGCTCAATGCAGATCGTTCGTCGCATGCAACAATCTGTCAGAACAAATCTACATTCAACATCCCAGATAGGGTTTCAGGCAAAGGCGGCGTGTTCCGCATATTCCGCACAGATCCCCACACAACGCCACGTTCCATCTCCACGACTTGGAATTCGGGGCAACTTCCAGCGACTTGCATCGATAGAGCCGCCGGTGTTCTTCGAATGCGTCAGCGGGATTGCGAAGCATGAGTACGACTCTCACACAAAAACCGGCCGTTCAGTCGGAGACAATGGACGATGCCCTGCAGGCGTTGCACGACGGTGCGAATTGTGATTTGCCAGTATTGCCTGAAGTTGCGGCACAGTTGCTCAAATTGACGGGTGATGTCAACTGCGAAGTGAGTGACATCGTTCCTCTGATCAAACGCGACCAGTCTCTCACGAGTCATTTGCTCCGCATCTCAAATACCGTGCGGTACAACACAGGAGTCGCCGTCTCGTCCGTGCAGCAGGCGGTTGCTCGACTGGGACTTCTCGCCGTGCGGGAAATCGTTGTGTTGATTTCCTGCAAATGTCGCGTCTTTGATGTGCCGGAGTTTGAATCGCAGGTTCGAGCATCATTTCGACACTCACTGGCAACCGCCGCGTTTGCTCAGGAAATTGCGCGAGTCCGCCGCATGAATGTGGAAGAGGCGTTCCTGTGCGGCCTGCTTCACGATGTCGGTCGTCCGATTCTGTTTCAGATGCTGTCTGATCGCCGCAAGTCTCATGGTCTTGTCGTATCTCAAACGGAGATTCTGACAGCGGCGGCGACTCATCGCATTCCAATTGCCGCAATGCTGATTGGTCAGTGGCAACTGTCGGACCGCATTGCCGAAGCCGTGCGATTCCAAATGGCTCCGCAGGATGCTCCGGCATGTTCACTGCAGGCCGCAGCACTGAATCTTGCCATGGACCTTGCGAATTCCATTCTTGATCCAGGGGCGATTCCGCGCCCGGACGATGAACAACATCCGATGCTCGAGGTGCTTAGCCTTTATCCCGAGCAGTTTGCAGCAATTTTGACCAAACGAGAACACGTCCTGGAATGGGTAGATTCAACAACATGATTGCAGCCAGCAACAACTTTGATGTCGTCGTCATTGGCAGTGGCCCGGCTGGCCAGAATGCCGCATTGGAAGCTGCCGAACACGGTGCGCGAGTCCTGATTGTGGAACAGGAACCGCAGGTCGGCGGTGCCTGTGTTCAGTATGGCACCATTCCCAGTAAGACTCTGCGTGAAACGGCACTGACGCTGACGGCCTTTCAGCGCCGCAGTGGCGACGTTTACAAAATCAGTCGCGATGCGGAACTGAGCATCTGCAGTTTGATGAAGCGACTCAATGAGGTCGTTCAGGCCCACCAGGAGACAACTCGCAGATTTCTTGAGCAGGCCCACATTGAGCGTGCGTACGGGCGTGCGGCGTTTGTGTCGCCGGATGAGATTGCCATTTCCACGGTCAAAGGCGAACAAAGCTTCGTGCGGGCGGACAAAGTAATTATTGCGACCGGCTCACGGCCTCGGAATCCGCCTAACGTGGCCGTGGATCATGAGAATATTTTAGACAGCGACTCGCTGCTTTCGATGACATACCTGCCGCGTTCGATCGTGATTTTGGGTGGCGGCGTGATTGCCTGTGAATACGCATCGACGTTTGCGTCACTGGGCGTCAAGGTCACCATGCTGGACAAAGCGGTGATGCCGCTGGGATTTCTGGATCCGGAACTGGTTGATTTCTTTCTTCAGCAACTGACAGCAAATGGCGGCGAGTTTCGCGGACAATGCGAAATTGAGTCTGTCGATTGGGATGGCATTAGCTCTGTGGTCACGACGCTGAAGTCCGGCGAATTGATCCGAACCGACAAGGCTTTTGTGGCTCTTGGTCGCGTCGCGAATCTCGACACACTGGCGATTGACAAAGCCGGGCTGCAGGTTTCCGATCGCGGCCTGCTGGTCGTCAATGAATTCTGCCAGACAAACGTCCCGCATATCTACGCGGCCGGAGATACGATTGGTCCTCCGGCGCTGGCATCGGCATCGATGGAGCAGGGGCGTCGCGCTGCGTGTCATGCGTTGTCCGGCAGCATGCATTCAGGGCTGGGATCGCTTCCCGCCGGAATTTATACGATCCCGGAAATCGCGACCGTCGGTTTGACAGAGCAACAGGCCGTGCAAAAAATCGGACGGCCGATGATAGCGCGAGTGCGTTTCGATCAGATTGCCCGCGCCCACATCATGGCGTCTACTTCCGGGCTGCTGAAGCTGGTCGCTGATGAACGTGGTGACAAGCTGCTGGGAGTTCAGATTGCCGGGGATGGGGCCATCGAACTGGTCCACCTTGGTCAGATGGCGATTATTGGCAAGATGTCTGTCGATACGTTCGCCAATGCGACGTTCAACTTCCCGACAATGGCGGAAGCCTATCGGATTGCGGCGCTGGAGATCATTCATGCCAGGGACTGGAAATCGACTGCAGGCAATGCCAACTTTCGAGGCATGGCAACAACGTCGCCACAGGTATTGCTCCGCTGAGCCCATCGGCAGAATTGGACTGACTGTAGGTTGGACATTCCTGTCCGACGTGGAGCGGCAGGACGACGGACAGGAATGTCCATCCTACGTCGGACAACACCGTCGTCACGTGTGTTCAACGCCAATTCTTCAGCTTGTTCAGGTTGTTGATATTCACGGCGCACAGAATGCCGAACAGGATCATCAGTGATTTTGGATCCGGCTGAAGGTATTTCAGTATTGTCCCGTGTGGATCCGGCAGCCAGTCGAACAAGCTGTATGGCACGACTGGAGCGTCAGTGTTCAGGCACCAGGCACATCGCAGCGCGACGAGACCTGCTGTCACCGCAGAGATCTGCAGGACCAATTCCATCCGATTTCTGTGCCTTGGTCCATACAACTGCAGCAGGCCCTCTGTGATGTGGCCTCCATCGAGTGGAAGAGACGGAATCAGATTCAACACGTTCCCGAACACGCCAAAGAACAGCATCATGTGAACGGCGTAGACTTTGGGACTGTTGTAGTCACGGAGAAAGTCGAGCGGATCGTGTGACATGGTTAGGAGCGCCACGTATACGATCGCTGCAAGCGCCAGGCCAGCCAGTGGCCCGGCGGCTGAGACTTTGATGTTTCTCGATGGAGACATCCGGGTCGTTGTGGCAAGACCGAACAGAAAGACAAGGATGATCTCGGAGGGAAAACCGAAGCGGCGGTTCATAAGGGCGTGGCCCAGTTCATGTACCAGCACCGAAACGAAGATCACGAGAACTCCGACGAGTGTCAGAGCCACATTTTCGCCTTGCCACGTGACCATGGCGGATGACAGCCAAAACAGGGGATGCACCCGTATTGGGATATCGAATAAGCGGAATCGCAGATCGAATTCCGTTTCGTTGGCCATACCAAACATGAGTAAATCCCTGGTCCGACTGGAAGCGTCACTCGTTTGCTAACGGCCGGCGACTGTAAAGTGCATAAAACCGATGCGTGTGGTCGGTGATTGTCTCGCAAGATACAGTGTGAGGCGATGATTTCGAATCGAAACCGTAATTGATTCGTTTTCACTGCTTAATGAAGACGTTTTGTCCTGCCAAGGATCCTGTTCGTTGGGAAATCTGTTCCAAATCATTATCAACCTCCCAATTTTGCGGGGAATATTCCGTCCCTTCACCCGTTTGCTGGTCGGCTTGATCGCGATCCCAATCTTTCGATTCGTCCTTAAACGCATCTTCCGGCTGCAAAAGATGGACAAGGAGCTGGAAAAAGACCTTGAAGAATGGTTTCGAGGTGCGTTGCTGTTGCTGGTGGCAACGGCGAATATGGAACCAGTTCTGTTTTGGTGGTTTTCTAAGGTTGACTGGCTGGAGCGAGCGGACTGGTTCACGATGGGGCTGCGATTAATGCTGGCCATCGGTGTGATTGAAGCCATGCCGGATCAGGAACTCTTCGCGGTCATGCATCCTGGTCCGCCGCGTCTGCAAAAAGGGGTCAATTTCCTGCGGCAAATCTGGCAGAAGAAGTGGATTTTCGTAAAGGGCTTTGCCTGCCGTCACCTGAATCGTTCGTCACCCGTACTGGCGATGATGTGTGCGATTGTGGGTTCGTCGCTGCCGTCGGCTGCAGATCATAATCTGGAACGCTGGCTGGTCGGCTGGATTTGCTACGCGATGGCGATCACGCAGTATCTGATCATCGGCCTGGTAACTCGTCGTGATCAGGCACTCGAAATGCTCAGCGAATTCGACCGGGCCGTGGCCGAACGTCGACAGGAAATGGTCGAAGAGTTCAAGGAAGAAGGCAACTTGCCGGAAGACTTCGACCCGGCGAGCCCGATTTCCGAAGTCCCACCGCAGGAGGTGCGAGACAAAGCGGAACAGGAAACTGATCTCTGACCGGGCAGGGCAAGGGCGAAATCTGAAAGTGAATCCAGTACACTGCCGTAGAGAAGCAATGTGAACCACCATACTCACCTTAGCATCGAGCGGTTCATAAGTGTCGTAGTGGACTTCGCCAGAAGTCTGCGAATGCATGGAATTCTGGCGAATCCCACTACAGTCACGGCACTTATTGCCCCCTCGCTGCCGCGTGTTCCAGAATCATTACTTGACAACCCTGCGTTATGACTCGAATACAGCAACTGGATGCTCACGTTGTCAACCGCATTGCCGCCGGTGAGGTCATTGAACGTCCGGCCAGCGTGGTGAAGGAACTGCTGGAAAACAGCGTTGATGCTCTGGCCACACGCATCGAGGTCGATATCGTCAACGGCGGCATGGATCTGATTCGCATTTCGGACAACGGTGAGGGCATTCATCCGGACGACATTTTGCTGGCGGTCACGAGCCATGCCACGAGCAAGATTCAATCCGACGCGGATCTGGATCACGTCAGCACGCTGGGCTTTCGCGGAGAAGCACTTGCTTCGATTGCGTCGGTCGCGAAATTTCGGATTCGCACGCGTCCGGAAGAATGCCCGGTCGGCCGAGAACTGGAAAGTCACGGCGGGCAGATCGTGGTGAATCGGGATTGCGGCTGTCCGTCCGGCACCGTGATGGAAGTCCACAATCTGTTCTTCAACACACCCGCCCGACGACGATTCATCAAAAAAGCCACGACCGAATTTGGACACATCGCAGATCAGTTTTCCCGCATCGCGCTGGCCAATCCTCGCCTGCATCTTGTGCTGCGGCACAATGAAAAGCTGGTCTACGAATTGCCCACCGCTGCCGATCCACTGGAACGTATCCGACGCTTCTTTGGAAGTGAAGTCGCCGATCAGCTGATCGCCGTTTCTTCAGAAGCCGACTTGCCCGCCGGCGGAAAAATTCGATTGTGGGGCTACGTGGGATCGCCGACGCTCAGCCGGTCCACGCGGAAGGATCAGTTTCTGTTCCTCAATGGACGCTGGATTCAGGATCGCAGTCTGCAGCACGCATTGGCGGAAGCCTATCGCGGCCTGCTGATGGTAGGACGCCATGCAGTCAGTTTCCTCTTCCTGGAGATTCCTCCGGCGCTGGTCGATGTCAACGTCCATCCGACCAAGAGTGAAGTCCGTTTTCAGGACAGTCAACTGTTGTATCGGCAGTTACTGAAAACTCTGCGGGACAAGTTTTTGACGCTCGAGTTTCGATCGAATATAGAAGTGCCCGGTGCCGGGCGCGCGAATGAGTTGAAATTTGATCGTCCGGCACCCGCTCCGCAGCCCCAGAAGGAACTTGATCTCTGGGCCTCACATGCAGCGGTCAGTCGGCCTCCGCAAATCGGCAGTCATGGACGACCGGCGTCCAATGACAGTGCAGTCTTTACAAATCCCGATGTCATTGCGGCTCTGGCCGTAGAACCGCATCAGCGACGCGGAGTTTTGGATTCAGCACCAGCAGCGGAGAAGATTGAATCGCCTGCCACAGCAACCGGCGTGGTGGACGTGGAGGCCGATGAAACGACGGAAACGGTTTTGGGAGAAGAACCACGGCCTGCCGTTGCTGCTGTTGAGCGGGACACAGAGCATGTTGTCCCCGCCCCAGCGGAGATTGAGCAAATGCTCAATACCACCGCCCGTCCCACGACAGATGAATCCCGAGCGTTTCAGATTCACGACTGCTACCTTGTCGTAGCCAGCGAAGCCGGACTGGAAGTCATCGACCAGCACGCGCTGCACGAACGAATTCTGTACGAACACTTACGGAACCGCATTCTGTCCGGCGGCGTTGAACGACAGCGATTACTGATTCCTGAAACGATCGAATGCTCCGCGACGGAATGTGTCGCGCTGCTGGAATCGCTGGACCTGCTCAAAGAGATTGGCTTTGAGTTGCAGGAGTTCGGCGGCACGACAATCCTGCTGATGTCTCATCCGACGCTGATCCCGCGCGGCAATCTGGTGCGGATCGTGAAGGACTTCGCCGAGCAGTTGCTGCAGAACGAAGGCAAGATGAGTCGCCGGGATCTGCTGGACCACATGTTGCACACAATGTCCTGTCGGGCAGCGATCAAGTCCGGGCAGCGACTGACGCTCGAAGAAATGCAGGAACTCCTCCGCCAGCGTCATCTCGTCAACGATTCGCATCACTGTCCTCACGGTCGTCCGACGGCACTGACGCTAAGCCGGGGCACCCTCGACCAGCAATTTGGCAGGCTGGGTTAAAACCTCCGGCTACTAGCGATAAGCGACTTCCGCGTCACCGTGCGCCTGACGGGAGCCCCGTCCGCATAGCGTCCCGCGCCAGCAGGCTGCGCCATTATGAGAAACCCATCCTGGAACCCTTGCTGAAATCGTACTATGCGAGCCGGAACGTCTGGCCGATCTTTTGTTCCACGGCTTTATGATAGGCCAGATGTCCGAGGGCGACATCGCAAATCGCCATTCCAATCGGAATTGCGACGATCCGTTCCTGCTCCGAATCTCGGCCTGGTTTTAGTCCCGCTACGATCTCACCAATCGTGCCATAAATGGGCGGCATGCCACCTGGGAATTCAGGATCCGGCTCACCGTCGGCGGTGACGCGATTGCGACCGATCTTATCGAAGTACTCCGCCAGCGCCACATCATCGACAATGAACTTGTCGACCTGCTGCAGAGCCCCGGCTGTATAGGCACAGCCTCCCTCAATCCCCACACCGAACGCACCCGGCTTGAACCATTCGGGGCGGATGATTTGTTCGTCACCGTTGGTGCAGGTGGAAATCACATCGGCATCCTTAATGCAAGATTCATTGTCCTCGCACAGAATAATTCTGCCCCCAAACTGATTGCTCGCCTGATCCCGGAGCGCCGTCATGGCCGACGGGCGAATGTCACGAAGCCGGATTTCTTCCAGCGTCGGAATCTGGTCAGCGAGGAACCGCAGGTGCATCGTCCCTTCGAAACCACAGCCGACCACAGCCAGTGTTTTGGCACTGGGTCCTGTGCATCGGCGGGCAACAATCGCACTCACAGCGGCCGTCCTCAACCCGGTCAGGAAGCTGCAGTCCATGACCGACAGGGGAATGCCGGTGGAACTGTCGTTGAGGACCTGCAATCCCGTAACATTGGGCAGGTCGCGTTCACTGTTTCGAGCAAACCCTCCCACCCACTTCAGTCCGCAGGCACCAAGCTGATGCAGGTAGGCTGGCATGGCGTGAATAAAGTTTGCCGGGTCGGTGCCAGTGGGATGCACGCCGATCTTCGGATGCATCTCACAGGTTCCAGCTGCATGCTCCCGTAACGCCTGCTCCACTACTGAAACCACTTCACCAGGTGTCAGGCCAAGTCCAACGACATCGTTTCGCGACAGCATCAAAACGTCAATTGATTTCATCGTTTGTTAATCCACAATATTCACAACCACTACACGTTCTTCACCACTCTGCGACGGATCAGTCTTCCATCCCCGTGATCGCATTGCGAATCATCGTTACTTCGTTGCCGGCGGCGTTGTAAGTCAGTTCATCCATAATGGTGGACATCAGATGAATGCCGCGGTGGCGGTCATCAAGGGGTTTGAGGCGACCGGACAGAAATGGAATGGGGTCGAAGCCTTTGCCTTCGTCGCGGATGACGAAGATGGCTCGTTCGCGGGAAATGTCCGCCGACACAAAGATTCGGCGGAGTGCGTACTGTGGGTCGGCGGCTCGTTCGGCGACGATCGCGTCGTACTTTTGAGGTGTCGCGCCTTCGGCGCTGGTGACGTCAAAATTCCCATGGTAGTAGGCGTTCAGCATGGCTTCTTCAATCGCGATACCGGTTCGCAACCGCTGCGTTTCGTCGCCGAGCGGCAAACAGCGGAGAAAGTTCACGAGTAATCCGACTGTCGATCGAATCGACGATCGTTCGCTGTACAGCAGCAATTCCGTCTTTGTGGACTGAATCTGATGCATGATATCCGGCTGAATCTGAGAGTCGCGGGCAGTGACATGCACCTGCTGCAGCGTGCGTTCAAGATTCTGAGCCAGGTTCCGCTTGGGCACATAACTGGTGGCCCCCTGCTGCAAAGCCATGGCCGCGATTTCTTCACTGCCGTCCGCAGTCATCAGGATCACGGGAATATACGGATACTGTTCCCGGATCTCCTGCACCAGTTGCAGGCCATTCATCTCGGGCATGTGCAGGTCGGTGAGGACAATGTCCGGCTGATGCTGTTCAATCATCAGCAGCGCCGTCTTTCCATCACTCGCCTGCAACACCTTACTTTCCATCCAGCGCGCGGCCAGGCCCGCAATTCTCATGCGATCGGTCGCGACATCATCAACAACAAGCAGAGTTGGCATACGAGTACTTTCGGAGGAAAATGATCCCACTACAGGACAGCGGGTATGTCGAACGGCAGGCTTATTCCAGGGTCATTCGTTTTGGCTCATCGTCGTCTTCGCGCGCCGAGCCAGGAATTCGTTTTTGTTCAAAACGCGACAGATCCTTCATGCCGATTTTCTCAAGCAGACTTTTGGCAAAAGTGTCGTCTTCAGCCGGTGGAACGCTGCCTTCAGGCGTGTAGTGGATCGTAAAGCGGTGGCTGGCAAATGAAATGTGATCGTCCGGATACAGTACCTTGCGTTCGACACGTTCACTATTCACTCGGATTCCGTTACGGCTGCCAGCGTCATCGACAACCCAAAAACCATCTTCGTAAGTCAGCGTGCAGTGCCGCGACGACACATCCGGAAACTTCAAAGTGATATCACAGGCGCTGCGACGACCAACAATGAGTGGAGATTCCAGCAACGCAATTGGATCGCCGCCTCCGAGGGGCACCAGCTTTCCCAGAAAACGACGGGCCGTCTTCGACGTGGCAAATACAGGGAGACTTGTGTGACTGGACGCTGCGGCAGGACGGGATGTTGGTCGACTCGCGGGAACCGAGGTATCGGCGGCAGGTTCTGACCTTGCGACTGCCGAAGTCGGCAGTTCGGGCGACAGTTCCATCAGAATGTTCATCGCCTGCTCTTCATCGGCTCTGGCGATTGGTTCTTTGTAATCGCATCGAAGTCGCTGATTCCCCAAACGCAGCACGCCGCCGGGGAGGATCTTTGATGTTTCACATTTTGAGTTATTGACACTGACGCCGTTTCGACTGCCGAGGTCGCGGACCCACCAGTAACCATCGACAAGCTCAAGTTCGCAGTGATTCCCCGAGACGCTGCCACAGGGAATCACGAGATCGTTTGTCGGCCTGCGTCCCAGTGTCAGTTTCTTCTTGACCAGCATCAGCGGTGCCCCGCCGCCAACGGGAGTCAATCGACCAAACATGGCGACCTCCTCAGAATCTGCGACTCGGGGTGATCATTAACTGCGGTTTTATTGAACGTCGTCACTGGATTTTCCGTTTCCGCCGGTTTTCGCTGGAGGAGAGACGCTAGCAATTTACGAAATCAGTTAATTCTAACGTGAGTTGCCTAAACTGACCTTCAAGTTCCTTCAACAATTCATGAAGAGTGTCCCAGGACGAATTGGAGGGATGAAGCTCCATTTTCTGAGCAATTTCAGCGGTCGCAAACGCTCCCACTCCCAGCATGGCACCCTTGAGCGAATGTCCGCTCGACCGCAGCAGTTCCGAGTCACTGGTCTTGACTGCCACAGTGAGCTGCTCAAGCAGCCCAACGGATTCATCCAGAAACACGCCGATCACACACTTTAGAAGCTCACGATCGTCATCAACGCCTTCCAAAGCCGTTTGCCAGTCGATTAGAGAATTGCCAGGTGACATGGGGCGATCCGAATCTTCATCTTGTGATGAGACCGATTCCTCGTCGGGCAGCAGGGTTGCCAGAATCTCAGCCAGTTGTCTGGAACGGATGGGTTTGGACAAATACTCATCCATGCCCGAATCGATGCAGCGTTCACGATCGCCCTTGAGCGCATGAGCTGTCATCGCCACGATCGGCGTTCTTGCACCGCTTTTGCTTTCCAGTTCGCGAATTGCTTTGGTGGCGGCGAAACCGTCCATCACCGGCATTTGCACGTCCATCAGGATGACGTCAAATTTCTCTGAAGCAAATGCCTCGACAGCTTCACAACCGTTGTTGGCAATCGTGACCACATGCCCGAACTTGCCCAGAATTCCAGTCGCCAGCTTTTGATTCATGAGATTATCTTCAGCCAGCAGAATCCTGAGGACTCGATTTGACTTTGTACTTTCTGCTCCCGCTGATGGAACTGGTACCACAGTTAATGGCCGAAGACTTATTTCTTCCTGTGTGTTTTTGTTTGCAATATTCACGATCACATTGAACAGCTCCGACTGCTTGACCGGCTTCATCAGGCTGGCGGCAATCATCAGCTCGTGACGTTTGACCGAATCCCCCGATCGACCGCCGGAAGTGAGCATAATGAGTGGCGTTAGTCGAATATCCGCATCATCACGAATCTGTCTCGCGAGCATAAATCCATCGACGTCCGGCATATTAACATCGCTGATGACAAGTCGAAACGGTGTACCGCTGGTATGCGCCTCTCGCAGCAGTACCAGGGCTTCCTGAGCAGATTCCGCAGCGACGGGTCTCATCCCCCAATTCTGCAGCACCTGCAGCAGAATTCGTCGATTCGTGGCATTGTCATCGACAATCAGCACTGGTGCGTCTGTGACAACATCCACACTCCGGTCGGCTCTTGAGCCACTGCTGGCTTCGAGGCCAAAGACCGCCGAAAACTGAAACGTACTGCCTTCATCGACAACACTCGTGCAGACAATCTCACCATCCATCAGCTCGACAAGACGGCGTGAAATGGCCAGACCCAGACCGGTGCCGCCAAAGCGACGTGTGGTGGATGTGTCAGCCTGATGAAAGGCATGAAAGATTTCATCCAGCTTCCCGGCCGGAATGCCGATCCCGGTATCAGTCACTGTAAAGTTCAGCGTCTGTCGATCACCGACTCTAATGTCGGCATCTACGGTGAGAACCACTTCACCGTCCGACGTAAACTTGATCGCGTTGCCAACCAGGTTCACGATAACCTGACGAAGTCGCGAGGCATCTCCGATGAGGGATTCCGGAACGCCTGGTGAGATCGCAAAAGCAATCTCCAGACCTTTGCTGTGGGCTCGCAAACTGAGCGACTTCATCGTGTCGCCCAGAACTTCGCGGATTTCAAAGGGGATGGCATCCAGCTCCATTTTCCCCGCTTCGATCTTTGAAAAGTCCAAAATATCGTTGATCAGCTCCAGCAGTGATTCTCCTGCGTGCTGCACGATTTTCATGTATTCCAGCTGGACAGAATTGAGTTCTGTATCGAGCATCAACTCAGTCATGCCGATGATCCCGTTCATCGGCGTCCGAATCTCATGACTCACGTTGGCAAGGAAGTCGCTCTTCGCCTGATTGGCGGCGTTGGCAGCGTCCCACGCCGCGCGAAGCGCCTCTTCGGCCCTGCGACGCTCAATCACCCGTCCGATCTGCTCCCCCACGCTTCCCAGAATCGACAGCAGTCCGTCGTCGCGTTCCAGCCGTTTGAAGGAAAAGAATTCCAGCACCGCCACCAGTTCCTCGTGAATCACGACGGGAAATCCGCAGGCACTGCGAATCCCGAGTTGATTCATCGCGGGCAGGCGCAGCCCCTGAATTTCGGTCGCAGTATCAGTGATCCATTGCGGTTGATTTGACTTCAGGATCAGGGATGGAACATCGTGCCCAGCACGAACCCAGTGCGACTGAGTGATCTGCTGCAATTCCGTCAACACATGTTGTTCATCGGTATTCCAGATGCCGGTGGGAACGAGTTCCGGATGTGTGTCCGAATTGTGCGGCAGATACGCATGACCGATCGACCACGACGTCAGTCTGCAAACGATGCCAATACATCCTTTCAACAGCACTTCCAGGGAATCTGTTTCGCGAGCCAGTGACGTCGATTCATGCAGCAGTCCGGCTTCCATCGCCTGTCGCCGCGCCCGCTGTTCCGCCAGCTTTTGTCGCGTGATATTGCGGCCGATGCCCACGAGCCCGATCAACTGTCCGTCGGAATCTCTCAACGGAATTTTGCTCGTCAGCATCCACAGCGGATTTCCGTCTGTGTCAACGTTGGACTCTTCGCGATCGACCAGCGGAACTCCGGACGCCATCACCTGACGATCGTCTTCGGCAAAGTGTTCGGCAAGTGATTCCGGAATGAAATCGGCGTCGGTCTTTCCCACCATGTCTTCGTAGGATGTTGCCCCGTACAACTGAACCAGCGCGGGATTCGCCATCAAAAATTTTCCGGCGGTATCCTTGATGAAAATCACATCAGGAAGATGGTTCATCAATGTCTGTAATCGATCGCGTTCCTGCTTCAACGCTTCTTCCGTGTGTAAATAAGAGGTAATGTCCCGCGACACGCCGAACGTGCCCATGATCTTGCCATTGCTGTCCCGAAGCGGCATTTTTGTCACGGAGAAAAATTTGTCATCCTTTCCAGGGTGAGATTGCTTTTCCAAACGCCCAATAATGGCTTCACCAGTCTGCATCACAAGCAACTCATCTTCGCGGGCCTGCTTTGCATTTTCCGCGCTATGAAACTCCGCGTCAGTTCGCCCAATCGCCTCATCCGGATTCTTCAGTCCAAATTTTTGCGACACGCTTCGACTAATGCACGTAAACTGGCTTTCACGGTCCTTGAAAAAGATAAGGTCAGGGATGGAATCGAGCAGAGTCTGCAGCAAAGATCGCTCGTGGTTGTGGGAATCTTCCTGTTGGCGACGTTCGGTAATTTCCCAAAACAGAATCTGAATCCCGGTAATCGCCCCATCAGCATCTCGCACCGGCCCCTTGATGCGTTCCAGCCAGCGATTCTCCCCGTCGTTCGTCGCGAAGAAGTACGTATCTCGAATTTCGTCTCCGTGCTGCACAACCTGCTGGTCGCTGAGGCGAAATTGCTCGACGTCTGACTGAGGGAAAATACCGGACGGATCGCGGTTCAGAACCTGTTCCAGCGTTTGCCCGTGAAATTCCAGATACGCGCGATTGGCGAAGATCGGTCGACTGTGACAGTCCTTGCGGAGCAGACATATGGGAAGACTGTCCGCAAGGCCCTGAAAATCAGCCAGGGTCTGCCGGAATTCTTCTCGTGAGGCAGTTTCGGTCCGATTACTCATCTCAAGTTCCACTCTTGTCGGCAAACACCGACACTGGGCCAGCGACACGACTCAAGTTGTACATATTGTCATTGATTGTGCCCCGCGCCAATTCAACTGTCATCCTTCTGTAGAACCTTTCCTCCAGAATACGCCTGGTGTCGGGCTCACCTGATGGACAATTTGAAATGTCATCCACAAAATGCACTGCCTGAACTTTCCCTCTTCCTCCCGTCGCCTTTTTTTGCAGGAGCAGCCAGACGCATGACTCAGTCCGGCAACCAGAATATTCAAAGCGTTCTAAAGGAAACTCGAACGTTTGCGCCACCCGCCACATTTTCCGCCAGCGCCCACATCAGCAGTGAGCAGCAGTACGAGGCGATGTGGCATCGCGCCAAAGACGATCCGGCGGGGTTCTGGGGCGAAATGGCCGGTAATCTGGACTGGTTCCGACGCTGGGATACAGTGATGCAGGGGCATATGCCCGACACGAAATGGTTTGTCGGTGGAAAGATCAATGCCAGTTACAACTGCATCGATCGACATCTCAACGGAGCCAACCGCAACAAAGCCGCCATCATCTGGGAAGGTGAACCGGGCGATACCCGTGTCCTCCGCTATCAGGATCTGCACCGCGAAGTCTGCAAATTCGCCAACGTCCTGAAGAAACTCGGTGTGCAGACCGGCGACCGAGTCACGCTTTACATGCCCATGATTCCGGAACTCGCCATCGCGATGCTGGCCTGCGCGCGAATTGGTGCCGTGCATTCCATCATCTTTGGCGGCTTCAGCGCCGACGCTGTCGCGGATCGAAATAATGACGCCCAGGCGAAAATCGTCGTCACGGCCGATGGAGGCTGGCGACGTGGCAAGGAAGTCCCGCTCAAAGCGGCTGTCGATGCCAGTATGGATAAGTCGCCGTCCGTCGAAAAAGTCGTCGTCGTGCGACGAACCGGCGGCGATGTTGATATGGTGCCGGATCGAGACTTCTGGTGGCATGAATTGATGGAAGGTATGTCGGCGGACTGCGATCCCGTGCAACTTGACAGCGAACATCCACTGTTCATCCTGTATACATCCGGCAGCACTGGAAAGCCCAAAGGCGTGATGCACACGACCGCCGGTTATCTGCTCGGCACCATGATGACGTCGAAATGGGTGTTCGATCTGAAAGACGACGACACATACTGGTGTACTGCCGATATCGGCTGGGTCACCGGTCACAGCTATATCTGCTACGGTCCGCTGGCCAATGGTGCCACAGTTATGATGTACGAAGGAGCTCCGAACTGGCCGGATGAAGGTCGCTTCTGGGAGATGGTGGAAAAGTACCGCGTCAGTATTTTCTACACGGCACCGACGGCCATTCGAGCCTTCATCAAGTGGGGCAACCAGTGGCCGGAAAAATATGACCTGTCGAGCCTGCGACTTCTGGGTTCCGTGGGCGAACCGATCAATCCGGAAGCCTGGATGTGGTACCACCGCGTCATTGGTCAGGAACGCTGCCCGATCGTGGATACCTGGTGGCAGACGGAAACCGGATCAATCATGATCAGTCCGTTGCCGGGCGTCACAGCGACCAAACCCGGCAGTTGTGCTCGACCACTGCCAGGCGTCGTGCCAGATATTGTGACGCGCGACGGTCAGAGTCTGGGGCCAAACGAAGGTGGTTTACTGGTGATGCGGCAACCGTGGCCTTCGATGCTGCGAACATTGTACGGCGACCACGAACGCTTCAAAGCGACGTACTTCAAGGACATCCCCGGCTGCTACTTCGCCGGAGATGGAGCACGCCATGACGAAGACGGCTACATCTGGGTGATGGGCCGCGTCGATGACGTCATCAACGTTTCAGGCCACCGCCTGAGCACCATGGAAGTTGAAAGCGCACTGGTCGCACATCCCAAAGTGGCTGAAGCAGCGGTCGTTGGATTTCCTCACGAAATCAAAGGCGAAGGAATCTGCTGCTTCGTGTCGCTCAAGGGAGCAACGGGCGACGACGATCTCAAGAAGGAACTCATTCAGCATGTCCGTCACACGATCGGCGCGCTGGCAACTCCGGACAAGATCCAGTTTGCCGCAGCGCTGCCCAAGACACGCAGTGGGAAAATTATGCGTCGTCTGCTGCGGGACATCGCTGCCGGCCGCGAATCCACGCAGGACACATCGACGCTGGAAGACCTGAACGTGATGGCCAAACTGCGGGCGGATGAGGAATGAGACGGGCGGCGGAAATGAAGAGACTTGATACTTTCCATTCTTGAGATCAACTCCTGGTCAGCCCCCTCATCCGGCCTGCGGCCACCTTCTCCCCCGATCTCGGGGGAGAAGGGACAGACACCGGAACTCAAACTTAGCGCTGTGCGGGGACGTGAGTTTGCGGTAACCTGACGATTGCCGCTTGAAGCTCCCACAGTCCAACTGTCTTGCGACAGGATTCCCGCCGCCATGTTCAAAACGTCCATTTGCACTCATCCATTGCGCGTAATCGCCGCAATGGTCCTGATGATGACGATGTTGTCCGGTTTAGAAGCGAGTGACTTCCCTCGGCAGATCGACCCCTCATTGGCCGCGTACCGGATGCCAGTCGGGCTGGCGTGGCAGCAGGACTGCTTGTTCGTCGCTAACGCCCGCACGGGGTCCATCAGCATCATGGACGTTAGTGCGGGCAGTGTGAAAAGCGAATGGAAAGTTGCCGAATCCCTGAGTGCGATCGCAAAATGGCGAGACGGACTTCTGGTTCTTGATGATCGACAGCATCGACTTCTCGAGCTGATTCCGGATATCGTGTCCGGGGAACTGAACATCACAGCCGCCATTGAAGTAGCGAAGTATCCAGTGGATGTCGCGGTAAACGAAGATCAGTCGGCCATCGCCGTCTCGTCGTTGTGGTCGCATCAGATCACGATTCTGGAAAGCACTGAAAGCGGGCTGGCAATCCGATCGCAGATCGAGATTCCCTTCGTTCCCCGCAAGCTGCTGTTTGTGGCCGACGACCAACTGGTCGCAGCGGATGCCTTCGGAGGGAATCTGGCCGTTGTCGATTGCACGACGGGCCGAATCGTCAACCAGCACGCAGTGTACGGACACAACGTCAGCGGCTTATCGCTCGATCAGCCCGGAACAAAACTGCTCGTCACATGCCAGACACTGGATGCCGGAACGTTCACCAGCTACGAACGCGTTTTCTGGGGCGTCGTGATGCAGAACGGACTGCACTCACTGCCATTGCTGCCACTGCTGACTTCCGGCGAACTGTTGGACGATGCCGTCGCCGAAGAATCGAATTACGATGGATCATCCTATTCGACACCAAATCAGTATCCGCTCGGAACGCCATCGATTGGTTCCGGAGATCCAGGGGAACTGGTCGTGACGCAAAACGACACGACGCTGCTTTTGTTGTCGGGCGTCAGTATTGCTCGAAACTCTCTGATCCAAATGCCGAATTGAGACGTTCAGGGAAGTTGAATTAAAGGGACCAACAGGAAAGTTTCTGGCCCCGTTGAATGAACCATTACCCGGAGGAATTCCGTGAAACTCGCCATCAAGAAAAACCTGCTGAGTGTCTTGGCATTCGTAGGGTTCATCTGGGCCGTATATCTCATCAACTTTCCAATGTCCGCAGCCGGGATGAATCTGAACAAATTCGGGCTGGAGCCACGCACGATTACAGGGCTGACCGGAATCGTCACGATGCCTTTTCTGCATGACGGACTTAACCATCTGCTCGGGAATACCGTACCGCTGACGGTCCTGTTGCTGATGCTGGCGTTCACACGTCCCAATCCGAAGCGCGTGGTTGTCTGTCTGACGGTGATGTCCGGATCCATGCTCTGGATCGCAGGCCGCGACAGAGTTCATGTCGGAGCCAGCGGCTTGATTTATTGTCTGGCCACCTACTTGATCGCCGCGGCATGGTACGAGCGTAAGCTGGTTTCTGTGACAGCCGGAATTCTAGTGCTTGTGCTCTATGCAAGATTGTTCTGGGGCATGTTGCCGATGGCTGGCAAAGAGATTTCCTGGGAAGGCCACCTAATGGGGGCGATTGCCGGCGGAATATTTGCGGCCCAAACAGTTGGTCGTAAGCATTCCAAAACGAACGGAGGGCGGTCGATTGCAAATCCATCAGCCCCGTCGGATGGCAGTTCGCTCGGCACGGTCTCGACTGCCGGTCGTCAGGAATAAAACTTTTGATTCCCAGTAGCTCGGCGACTTTAAACACAAAGCCAGAAGCCCGGCATTTTCAAAATGCCGGGCTTCTTTTCGGGAAACGATCTTTTGTCGATCGGCTGAAAACTACTTCTTCGTCAGCTCATCCGCCTTCTGCTTGAGTTCCGCAGCCTTCTTGATTGCTTCTTCAGACTTCTTCTTCAATTCCGTCAGCTTCGCACCTGCTTCGTCGGCCTTCTTCTTGGCTTCGTCAGCTTTCGCCTTGGCTTCTTCCGCTGGCTTCTTCAATGCCTCTACTGCGGCGGTGGCAGCCTCGACAGTTTTCTGAGCTTCAGCCACAGCGGCTTCGGCAGCCGTCACGGCGTCGGCTGGTGAGTTGGCATCGCCCTTAAGATCGGCAAGAGCCTTGTCAGCGGCGGCCTTGGCGGCGTTTGCAGCTTCAAGTGCCTTGTTCGCGGCGTCCAGTGCGGTCTGTGCATCCGTCTGAGCTTTCGCGGCGACCTCAAAGGCTGCAGCGGTTTCCGCGACTGTGGCTTCCTGAGCCGTGATCATCGCAGCCAGTTCTTCAACTTGCTTCGCTTCATCTTCCGCCGCCCGAACCGCTTCGACGACAACGCGTTCGCGATCCTTTTTGAAGTCCGGCACGATCTCAATCTCCGGGATCGCTGCCTTAAGCGTTTCTTCACCGGCTTCCGAAACTGTCGTCTGCCAGACGAACAGCTTTCGCAGCGTTTTCATATTGTTCAGATGCGACAATCCGGCGTCAGTGACTTTCGTCTCATAAACGTTGAGATATTCCAGCGCTGGCAGAGCCGACAAATTGGCCAGCCCGGCGTCTGTCACGGCGGTCTTTTCAAGATGCAGTTTGGTGAGCCCTTTGAGCCCCGTCAGCTGAGCCAGTCCAGCGTCAGTGATCTTCGTGCCGCGAAGGTTGAGCGAATAGATATTGCCCGCGCCTTTGACCACGGCGAGCGTTTCGTCGGTGATCTCTTTGTCCGACAAATGAAACGCGACAGACAGTCGAGCGTCATTCTTTGCCAACGGCATTGCCTGGCCACCTGCATTTTGAATGGCCTGAATCAGCTGCTTGTCAGCATCAGTCAGTTCTTCCTGAGCTACCGTAACTCCGGTCAGCAACAGCATTACCAGCAACGTTCCAAATACTTTCATCACACACCTCGTTCTCTGCAAAACATCCACAATCAAGCAACCCAGCGCTCAACACTGCTGCCGGACTGACACGAGATTACGCTGCGCGGGCTCAATGTGCAACAGTGACCGGGATTTCGACGCCAAAACAGGTGTGCCAGTCACTTTAGGACGAGCGGCGGAAATCGATCTACGCGCTGTTAGGACGGTAAATTTGTTTCTGCCGCACGCCTTACTGACCGTGCTGCGCTTCGCTGCGAAGAGCGCCCGCTCGCTGCATCACGTTGCTCGACAGGTCTGAACTCTTCGGCTGCATCTGAAACGCGAATTGCCGGTGATCAGTGACGTATCGGCCGAGAAAATTGTCGCTCACGAAATCGAATGGAAATTTTTGGTACAGCGGTGCCGGAATATCCACCATTTCCGTGTGCGTTTCGTAGCCGTCCCGCAGCAACTGAACTTCGCGAGTCCCGTACCACGTGAAGTCGAACGACGCCGGCGTGTACCCAATGTCGCGCCCATCCACTTTGACCAACGCTCCGGACGGATTCGAATTGATCGTGACGCGACGATGCACGCAGCCAAGCTGAGTCAGCCCCGCGAACAGCAGTATCCAGATCCATGTCCAACGCTTCGACATTCAGTCCGTTTCCATCGTGATCTTATCAGCCGCTGGGCGCTTGCCCACGGTTTTCGGCGGTACGCTTTCATACGCCGCTGGCCTAAATCTTCAACTAGGCCGCAGGATACCTCGTTTCAGAAAATCAGGCCAAGATCAGATTCGACGAGAGAGAATAGGATGGATGCGGTGTTTGCGGTCACGCGGCCCTTCAATCCGCAGAAACACACTGACAAGCACGAATACCTCGTGGGTAATTACCCGAAAACGAGCGCGAACTGGCGTCTTCTACAAGAAATCTAAGCCAGGTTGACTGTAGAGGTTTTGCCTCAAACGTTGCCTCGTTTCGCCCTCAACGACTCCAGTCGCTACCGACTTGCACCGGGAGATTCATCGTGCCAATTTCACTTGATGCCATTCTTGCTTCAGAACGACTGCCCAGTCTACCGGAAGTCGCTGCTCGAATCGTCGAGATTGCCCGTGATCCAGAGCCGGACTTCGATCAACTGATCGACGCGATCAGAATGGATCCGGCCGTCGCCGGTCGGATACTAAAAACCGCCAACTCCGCGTTACTGGGACTGCGGACGCGGGCCTCGTCGATTGAGATTGCTGTGCAACGCCTTGGAACAACAATGGTTCGAACGCTGGTGCTCAGTTTTTGCCTGGCAGAATACCAAAACAAAAACTCCCTGAATCTTCGACCGTACTATCAGCAGCTCTGGCGCGAATCGCTGTCACAGGCGGCAACGGCTGAAATGCTGGCTGAGCGCCAGGGCAGCCTGGTTGATCCGGCCAACTGGTTTCTTGCCGGGCTGATGCAGGACGTCGGTCGTCTGGCGCTGCTGCACACGTGCCGCGAAGAATACGTGGAGCATGTGCTTGAAGTCGAAGACGATCGTTCGCACCGACAGCGTGAACAGGAGTGGCTGGGCTTTACCCATGTCGAAGTCGGCATGGGACTTTGTCGCCGCTGGAATCTGGAACAGGAAATCATCGACGCGATCGCTGTGCATCACACCTCCGCCCATCGTGTCGTGCCGCTCAGGTTTGGATCCAGTATTTCCCTGTCAGCGGGCCTGATCACTGCGGCCCATGTCGCCGAGTACCTGGAAGAAGTCAGCCAGAATCTCAGCTGCAGTCGCGAGCACATCGAACGTCTGTTAATGCAGGTGTTTGCGATGCGTCCCAACGACATCTTTCGAATGCTGGCAGATGTGGATCAGCGAGTCGGCGAATTTAGCGCCCTCTTTGGAATCGATGTCGGGGCGGGACCGGAACTTTTTGGTATCCTGAACGAAGCTCAGAAACTGCTCGCGGAAATTGCCATCAGCAGTCAGTTGCGACTCGTCAGCGCCCACATTGCTGTCGGGAGTGCGGAACGCAACAGGATGGAGCCTGAGGATCGCGCAGAATCTCTCCAGGAATCCGCGTGGCGCGATCCCCTGACCGGGGCTTTCAATCGAGCGTGGCTGGAGTTGGCTCTTGCATCGACCCTGCAACAGGCACATCGGCACGGAGTTCCGATCGGGCTGATTCTTGTGGACATCGATCACTTGAAATCCATCAATCACACCGAAGGTAATGCTGCGGGCGATCTGGTGCTGCAGGATCTGACAAAGATTCTGAGAGACTGCGTGCGGCTGTCTGACTCCGTCGTTCGCTACGATGAAGATCAGTTTGTGATTACACTCAGAGATGTCAACGCCGATATGCTCGCGATGATCGCCGATCAGATTCTCAGCTGTGCCCGCCAGCATTTCTCCACGCCGGAATCCGGTCGCAGAATAACATGCAGCATTGGTGCCGTGCTCTACGTGCCTCAGGGTAAGAACGCCGTTCAACCGGATGCGCTGATCAAAGAAGCCGCCCTCGCGATGTCAGAAGCGAAACGTCGCCGAGGCGATTGTCTGTCGATCATGACATTTGAAGCAGGGCAGCGGCAACTGGCAACGGCGGGCTCATGAATTCCGTTTAGGCGAGCGGCAGATGGCGTCATACCCGGAAATAAGCCCGGCTTCTCGGAGAAGCCGGGCTTCTGGTGGTAAATCGATTCTTGCCGCGCGCCTGATCATTACTCCGACAGGCTACAAACTAAACTGCCGCACAGCCTCATAAGCCACCGTATTCGCGGTACTCGCCAGATTCAGACTGCGGACGAGGTCGCTCATCGGCAGCTTCAGATTGTGGGCAGGGTTTTCCTGGAGAATAGACGCAGGCAGACCGCGTGATTCGCTGCCAAACAGCAACACATCGCCCTCTCGAAATGTGGCTTCCCAAACGAGTCGCGTGGCCGTCTTCGTGAGACACCAGATCTGCGAATCCGGCAGTTGCTTTCGCACGTCGTCCCAACTGTCAGCGACTTCCCAGTCCAGATGCTGCCAGTAGTCCATTCCCGCGCGTTTCAGCGATCGATCATCAACCCGGAATCCCAGCGGACGAATCAACCACAACTTGGCACCGATCGCGACGCAGGTACGACCAATGTTGCCGGTGTTCTGAGGAATCTCCGGCTGATAGAGCACCAGATGCAGCAGCGGAGATTTGGAACACCGCGCGTGAGTCTCGCTATTTGTCATAGGCACCCAGCCGGAACGAAGAATCACGATGACCCTTCATCTGATCCACGCCTGCCAGTCGAATCATCAACAATCGCTCCGTGGCCGCACTGCCTGACAGCGGCTCGAAAAACAATCGACCGGTATTCCAGATCTCAGATCGCTGCTGTCCAATGACCACGATATCACCGGTATGCAGCCGTACTGTGAACTGCTGGTCATACAGCGGCACGATGTTCTGTCGCATGGGAAGCTGCGGCGTCGATCCGCTGATGTTGAATCGAGTCGTATTGCTTCCCGCATGGATCTGCGGCAACACGCTCAACAGCACCATGTCGTCGGTCAACTCTTTCACAGAGACTTCCATGACGCATCGCAATCCGGATGTATCTCGCAGCGATGCCAGTTCAGGCAGATCCTGTAATTGCAGAGCCTGAGGATCAAGCTGGCTCTGGATCTCAATCAGGCTCTTGCCATTCTGCATGACGCTGAACGTCGGTCCCAGTCCGGCGAATCTGTCGAGCGCATGGCTTGTCATTGATGGCTGCTCCTCGGTAGATCGAACTGCCACTTGCGCTTCGCGTGCCAGACTTTGAAGAGCCCACGGAGCATTGCCGCTTGCAACAGCCACACGGTATCCATTTCGATTGAGCTTCTGACGACGATCTGGTGCCATCAGGCCGCTTTCATCCAGCTCCAGCCAGACGTGCTCCCGAATGCGCTGGTCGTGTGCCGGACGAGTCACAATGCTGGCTTCCAGACGTGCTGTGTTGAGTGTCGGGCCGTCGTCCGCCGCTTCGCTCTCTCCCAACCGTCCACGCGCCGAAAGTAGACTGTCCGAAGCGTCGCCGCCTCCCTGAAACAGCGCGCAGCCCGACAGCAACAACAGAAGCGTTGCCGCAGCGATAGCTGGTGCTTGTGACATAGCGACGTCTACTTTGAAAACAAAAACTGTCGCGGAAACGCAAGTCCCTGGCGGCGTAAATCTCCACCATGACGGACCTAAATTTCCACCCAGGAATGAATGGACCGTAGGCCAGATTCTCTTTTTGAGTCAATGGCGGCCTTGGGAAGACATGATTACTCTGGCAGTTTGCGGGGTTTTGCACGAAAGTAAGCACCACTTCCAGAACGAAGTTCGGCAGAGATTGCCGAACCGCGTTCACAACCTTCATTCGTTGTGCAATTCCAGGTGACTCTTTATGCCTCAAGGTAAACTGCCCAGCCTGCGGATCGGCGAAGGACATGACACGCATCGCACAATTGTCGGCCGTCCTCTGATAATCGGCGGAGTGCATATCACGAACGCGGATTTTGGCCTCGACGGCCACAGCGACGCAGATGTTCTGTTGCACGCAGTCATCGACGCTCTGCTTGGTGCATCGGGGCAGGGCGATATCGGGGAATGGTTTCCGAACACCGGAGCTGAATGGAAAAATGCTGATTCAACTCACCTGCTGGACGCTGTCTATCAAAGCGTTTTGAATCGTGGTTGGAGAATTGTGAACCTGGACTGTACGATTCACGCTGAACGGCCTCGAATGGGAACATGGAAACCAACGATTCGAAGCCGGCTCGCGGAGTTATTGGATACTTCGACGGACTTGATCAACGTGAAAGCAAAATCCGGCGAAGGTGTTGGTCCTGTCGGACGTGGTGAATCCATCTCTGCAGACGTGGTCGTCTTGTTAACGTCAGAGTAGAACAATTGTCCCAATTGTTCATGCACGCGAGCGATACCAACAATTGCTCTGCACTATTCTTCACACGGATGTGAGCATGGAATTTACTGTTCGTACGCAAAATCTCACCATGAAGCAAACGCGATACCTGGGCATTGACCCCGGACTTTGTCGAACCGGTTACGCTCTGATCGAACGGACTTCGAAGGGCCCGTGTCTGCGGGAAGGCGGCGTGATTCAGTCCACAAAGTCGCTGAGTCTGCATCAGCGAGTCCACGAAATTGGTTGTGGAATACGTGAAGTTCTGGCTGAACTCAAACCCGAAATCGTCGCGATCGAGCAGGTCTTTTCGAACTCACTCAACGTGAAATCCTCGCTGCTGCTCGCACATGCCCGAGGAGCCATTCTGATGATGATCGCCGAGGCGGGGATTCCGGTCATCCATTACACTCCCGCTGAAGTGAAACGCCTGCTGACGGGAAGCGGCAAAGCTCCCAAGGATCAGATGCAGCATGCGATTCAGGCAGAACTGAAACTCAAAAAACTGCCCGAACCAAACGACGTCGCTGACGCTTCCGCAGTGGCACTGTGCCTGTATCATTCGGTGCGATTCGCGGCTTGAACTCCACTGAGGTGATCGGCAGATGAGAAGTTACCGCGAGAGAAGCCCGGCTTTTTGAAAAAGCCGGGCTTCTGAAGGTCGTTTCATTCCTGCCGCTCGCCTAAATGCACTGGTCACATACCTCCCACAAGTCCTATGAGTTTTACCATCGATTGATTCTACAGAGGTGATTTTTGATCACGCGCATTTCCGGCCTGCTGGTTGATCTGAATGAATTCCGCGCCACGATCCGCATCGGCGGCTTCGACCACGAAGTCCTGCTGCCGGACATCGTGCGGCGGCAATTGCAGGCCAAGGTTGATACAGAGGTCAGCCTCAGGACCATCGAGTATCTCGAAGGGAACCCGCAACAGGGCCGTCTGACGCCGCGCATGATCGGCTTTATGAATGAAGCTGAACTCGAGTTCTTTGACCTGGTCTGTTCGGTCGATGGCCTGGGCGTCAAAAAAGTGCTGCGAGCCATGGTGCGCCCTGTCCGCGAGATCGCCGTCTCGATCGAAGAAAAAGACGTCAAGACCCTAAGTACGCTGCCTGGCATCGGCCCGGCCATGGCCGAACGTATCGTCGCCAAACTCCGCCGCAAGATGACCAAATTTGCTCTGATGATTTCTGCTCGTATCCCCGATGCCCCGGACGACGCATCCGATCTGATGTCCGAAGCCTACGAAGCCCTCGTCAGCGTCGGCCACAGTCCTCAGGACGCTCGTGACCGGATTGAAACGATCATGGAATCCGGGAAGAAGCTGAAATCCGTCGAAGACATCCTCGCCGAAATCTACCAGCGCCAGCGCAAGTAAGAATCACCGCCAAAACAGGCGGCTAAGGATCGCTCGAAAAATCACTGTCCGATATGAAGTGAGCGGCAAGGCGCTAGCCGCCGGTATACTGCGGTCTATATC
>JBBQSE010000012.1:0-46084 GCA_038214195.1 Planctomycetales bacterium | reverse complement strand
GGAGTCTTTTTCCGGCCACCAGCCATTCACGGTTATTAGAGCAAAACCAAACGCCAGAAAAAGACTCCCGACCCCTTCGCTTGCGACTCAAGTTCACCAACGCGGCGAAATCAACCTCTGCCAGCCACTTGTGAATCGGCGATACGCGACCGGCGAGAGAACGTCAGCGAAGACATCAAACAGCTCTGTTTGTCGAGGATCTTGCAAATACCGCACTGAATCGCTCCTTCCGCAAAACTCTGCGAAAAGTAGCGCCGCGACTCCTCCAGAGCCACGTCAATCTCCCCCATTTTTCGCAATTCCACTCAGACTTTTGTCGCACGTGTCTATTCGCTATATTCACATATCAGCGCCCCAAACCTGTACTCATGGTTGAATGCAAATCAAAACGTCGAACGTCCTTGCGTCGGTCACAGCGCACGCCTAGCCTCGGATTTCGGACTACATGAATGCCACTTCAATTGCCACACGCAGCGGAGAAGATCCTTTGCCGGGAATTTTGACTACGGCCACTATCGCAGTGGCGTTACGCCCTCTAGCGCAAGATGCATACACTGGACTTAAGAATATCATCACGACTCACCGCCTGAAGATGAAGGTTGAGGTGCTGCGCCAGCAACTTCAAGTTCGCGTGCAGTTCATAAATGAGGTCAAGACGCTACTTTGCCTTGAAACGCCAGTCCCTTTGACAGATTTCTATTCCCCACAACATTTAACATTACCGGATGACACTCGAGTTGAAGTGCGTTCACTGAACGACATCGCAGACTTCTCTCGGTGCGTGATTTCTGGAACGGCGGGGCAGGGAAAGTCAATCTTATTTAGATACCTTGCATTGCAGGAAGTCATCCACCGCAGGTTACCGATCTTTGTCGAATTGCGAAATCTTGCTCACCAGAAAGATGTGTCTGAACTGATTGACTCCGAGTTGACTAATCTGGGGTTTGAAAAGCACTCCGCTGTCTTTGACCATTTGCTGCATCAGAGTTCTACAACGATTTTTCTCGATGCATTTGATGAGATACCGCCAGCGATTCAAGCAAAGGCGAGAAAGGACATAGAGGATCTATCACGACGTTATCCTGAAGCACGATTCTTGATCAGTAGTCGGCCAGCATTGATTATCGAATCCTCGCCGTTTTTTCGAGTAGCACGAATGGCATTCTTGACGCCACAAGAGGCAACGCAAGCGATGAAGCGCATGTGTCGAGAATCAGACGATCCTACTACAGTGGAAAAAGAAATTGGCAGGTCAAATCATCAACTTGGAGACCTGTTGAACACGCCACTTATGGTCGCGCTCTTGTTGCTTCATTATCGATTGACGCACAAGTTTCCTGAAACGGAGCAATCATTCTTTGACGATCTGTTTGATGTCTTACTACGTCGACACGATCAGACGAAAGGTTATGTCCGGCAACGCTATTCAAAGGCAACTGAAGCGGAACTGTCAGCGACTTTCGGCTATATGTGTTTTTTATGCCGAAAAGCTGGCGAGATCGAGATATCACGTCCAAAGGCATTGGTAATTGCCGGAAAGGCCAATGCCTACTTTCAGCAAAACCTCGATTCTGCGGGGGTGGTGGACGACATCATTCACGGCACAAATCTTATCCTCGAAGAGGGCAGCTGTTGTCGATTCGCGCACAAGTCGATTCAGGAGTTTTACGCAGCAGCGTTCCTCACACGACAATCGGAGGACCATGTTTCGACGTTCTTGACCGGAAAAATTCAGCAATGGGACATGTGGGAACAGTTTCTTCGTTTCATGAGTATCTTGGACCGCTACAAATTCTTAAAGTATTTCCTCGTACCGCATATTGGGTGGATTGCCTATGGAGAGGCGAAAAAGCAAATTCCTCAGGGTTGGAATCCCAGCAAGAAAGCATATCACACGATCTTCGGGCGTGACGCAGTAGGCATCAAAGCCGGTGCTGTCTGCTTCCACGGGTGCGCGCACCTCTCGATATGTTACTTGCTCCGCAGTCCAGAGCGCCACACAAATGCGTTTTGGGAATCACTTCGACGGATTGATTGGGCGAGCGTTCGAGACGAATTGTCAACTCATGAACCGGAACTACAACGGGTATTAATCGGGAACGAACAGGTAGCAATGTATCCAATGCATTTGCTATTGAAGTCGTCTGTCGGGGATGAGATCCGGAAAGGTTTAAAAACCATTATAGATTCGATTTTGCCGGAAATATTTGAGGCGTACGCATTCCTCGATTACAGATCGGAACAGACCGAACTGTTCTCTTGAACGTCATTCGTGTGTTGTTTCGCGTTCAACCAGTTCGCGGCGACGCCCCTCACCCGCTCCGCCCCCATCCAGCTCGTCTGTATGGACCGAGAGCTGGAGAGCTAAGAACGATCAGCCAAAACAACTGCAACCCCATCCGCCTCGTGCGGATCGGGGATCAGATCAAACCGTCTCGCATCACCTGCCAGGATCGTTCTCGCGGTAGGGACGGCTGTTTCCAGCCGCCCCCGCAAGATCCGTACTTGAGGAATTACCTCATACGGCTCCTCCGTCAGGTCAAACGATCGCGGAAATTCCGCTACCAGTCGTGATTGCCGTGCCACTCCAATTGATGCTGGATTCGGCTGTGAGTCCGAAGCATCGGTGACAATTCAGCAAGACTTCCCTTCGGTGACCTCCTTCCCTCGACAGATTCCGCCACGGCGGTTGCCGCTTTGTTCACCTGCGTCGACAGCACTACGAAGTCATCTGAATTCCCAAAAGCGTTCATGCCAACATTGCCCTCGGAGAGAGTTCGTTGGCCGCTCAAGGAGTGAACCGCCAAGCGGCTTTGCACCTGAGGCTGATGGGACCTCCCGGTTCTCGCGTTTGGAATGTCCACGCATGCACAGGGTCTCAGACTCCGCCGTGTCCGTCGATGCCTTGCCATAAACGGCAGCGACGGTGTAGCCTTCTCCCTGTCAGGACAGGATCGGCACACGAAAGTGGTGCCTGTGTTCAATCAAAACACTGGGAGCTCAATGGCTGGCCTGCGTTACCCTTCGCACGGACGCTCAAGACAGAACGGTTCCCCGTTCCGCTGAAGGCCGAAGCAGTTGGCTAAACTTTCTTCGTAAGATACTTTCATTCTCTATTCCAAACCGGTTTATCCCGGCACACCCTGACATCTTTTTGCGTGTGCTGACAATTCAGTGCGCATTCGGCAGATCGCACCCTGCCGAAGCTAATGGAAAAAGATCTCGCCGTCTTCCGGCACTGTAGTGATTTCGATTTTTCGTTTTTGGTCAAACGGAGAAATATTTGCGTTGCTACCGCTGAAGCTGACAAAGCGATAGTAAAAACTCCCATAGGCAGTTGCCCCATTGCTCTTCAGCCGTCTCCACATCGGCGAATTTCCCAGTAAATCCTTTGCTTGGTCATCCAATTCTGCCGGGGACTTACCAGAACTAAATAGTGTCAAAACCATGTCGGCGACGGTCAATAGCTCCACTTGTGTCTCCTGCTGAGATGTTCTTACACGAAATGTCTGTCTAAACGGTGCGCCGTACGCCTTTCGCACCTCTTTATTGTTCGCTTCAGCCCATTTGGCAAGCGCTCGATTGAATGCCGCCGAAACGTTATCACATGCCGCGACTGCCTGTGCAAGTTTGTAGGATTCGTTTTCAGACTCGCTGATGCGCATGTAGTACGGCGCTATGATGTTATCGACCCCTTGGAAATCCTCGACGGAAAACACACGTGTTGGTGCTTTTAACTGATGTTCATGGATTGCCTGAACGTCCACGATCAATTCGCGCAACAGTGCGTCGCTTTGATGTCGTACTGCTACGTCTTCCCCAGTCATCGGGAGTGCAATTGCAAGTGCCGAGATGACGGCGTCGCCATTGATCGTTAGGTACAAGTCTGGATGATCGATCGAATTTGATCGGATCGCTCGCCGGTAGGTGTCTCTTGCAAGTTCGTACTTGGTCCTTCCGGTCGGTAAAGCTGTGACCTCCCATTGAACCAACACCTCGGTGTTCACGCAAACGACACCGAGATTGAGGATGCCATCAAGGCTGTCATTAATGACAGCGATAAAGTCAGCGTGGGACCGGATCGGTTTTCCGTTGACAGTGCGGATGACGTCTCCCGGCACCATGGCCGCAACGTTGACTTGAGCGTCGCGCATGCGAGTCGCTGGTCCGTTTGCTTCAACACTCACGATCCGCATCTCCGCGTTCGAAAAATCGGCGTTCACTCCGATCTTCAGGGTCGCCAAATCGGCAGAACCTACGCGACACAATAACAATACAAGGCTTAGGCTCCACCATTTAAGAATAACTTGGCTTGACATGTCAACTCCTTCCAGTTTGATGACTCGTAAACTCACCTGGCCACTTTTCGCGACGACTACAGTTCGTCCCGTAGGCAAATACCAACACGGGCCAAGGCACCCATCACAGCACCTAGCTGTTTCGTATTCATCCGTGTGAACTCCTTTAGTTGCCGTTTATTCAATGCGCAAAGATCACCAATCGTCTCAATGTGGGAATCATACAGCGTACGACGAATGCGTACAGGCAACTCCAATGAAACTAGGGAATCGGCGGACCATTGGTCTTTAGATTCCGCAATAGCGGGAATCTTCACAACCACTCCTAGGTAGAATGAAAACAGCCCAACAGACAGCAACCAGCAGATGACGACAATTACTTGCGACAGCGTCACTGTCCAAGGAACATAAATCCGTAGCGGCATGTATTCAAAGGCAAGTTTCGTTCGTTCGTAGTCATCATTTTGAAACTCAAGGACCTTGAGAAACTGTTCCGAATAGATGAATCCGGAGAAAACTCGATCCGTTGTGTCTGGCAGTGGCTCGGTCAGGGAAAAGAATGCCACGATGTAAATTGCAAGTGCCCCGACACAGCAACTGATGCCGAATTTAAAAAGGCGATCCGCGTTAGTCCATCGTCCGACAAATGAGAAGACGGAAGTGAAAGCGATTATCTGGACGATTGAAGTGACAATCACCTGGGGGGATCGACGCGTCCAACCGGTGCCGTTCTCCCATGGAGGTCCCAGCCCAAAGCAGATGAGCAGCATCGGCAGAAGAAGACAACCTTTTGTTATCCAGTTCCTCCGAGACGTTTGATCGGACAGGAACGACCAAATATCTTTGGCCGAAGACTTCGTCTTTGTCGCAACGTTTTGCTGCACAACCGGCATACGACGATTGCCAAGGCCTCGCCCCATTATCTCTCGACCTACAGCGACGCTCTTGCAGATTCGGTCCAATGCGAGCTTACTGACGCCGTCTCGGCAGTCGATCCAGCTCAATGTTTTCAGAAACAGTGGAAGATCTGGCTTTTCGGGGGCATTTGGCAAAAGCAAGGGAATGATCGGCACGCTTCGCTCGACGGATTCAATGAGCGCCGCATTCATTTCGGGACGCTCCCAAGGCCCTACCCCGGCACCTCCTATCAGCACTGCAACGGCCGCGGAGTTCTGGATTGCCTGCTCAAGTGCCGAGACCCAAGGCATGCCAGGCACGAGGTCATCTTCGTCGAACCAGACAGTTAAATCGCGGTCTCGCAGTGCCTTCGCAACTTCGCGAACCAAAGGCTTATCTTTGCTGTTGTGCGAAAGGAAGACGTCAATCGTCACAGCGAGTCCTATCGCATTAAAGTCGGGATTCGAACGAAGTTTGCTTGATCATAATGTCTTGTTCAACGATTCGCGTTTCCAGAAAATCAACGTCATTGACCGTTTTCTGAGGAATTTCTCGGGCCGAAAACGGGTGTCGGTTGACAACTATTGGGCAACGAGCCACGCCAGAATGCTTTACCTCTGTTCTGCGATTCAATTCCAGCCCGCAGCTTGTTTTAAGCTCGTCGTATTTGACTCGTCAGATTTCCGAAATTCAAGTTCGTCCCGACGGTAAATTCACGAACGCTCGAAGAATCGGCCGAAGTATCTTTGGCGGGGAGTCACAATAAGAAGTCAAAGCGGTGTCACTAACCGTTTATTGGGGACACGTTAAGTTGACGTTAAGGTGTCAGAGTGCCGTTAAGGTGTCAGGTGACGTTAAGGTGTCAGGTGACGTTAAGGTGTCAGCGAACCGCTTGCGCGAAAATAGCCACTTGGGTTCCTCACACCGGTTTGCACTTCGTCAGGAATGCAGTTCTTCGGGCTGAGCGATGGCTGGCTTCTGAGTCGTCGGTTGACAGCGGCTTTGCACCTAACCGTTACGTCTTTGGCTTGATGAACAGAACCTCGCCGCGTTCGATCCATCCCTTTCGCAAGTCCACTCGGAACCAGCCGTCGCTGTTTTTTGGATGGAATCTGACTGGCGAACGTGGCCCAAACTCGGCCAGATCGTATTCGGCCCAGGTGCGGCCCATATCCGGCGAGTACGCGATGCCGGTTTTAAAGGTCGATGCCGGGGCACAGTGCCCTGCCAGAATCACACCGTCTTCGATGATCATGTTGGCCATTTCGAATTCCGCGTTATACAACAATGTGTGCTTCTGCGGATCAGCAAGTTCCGTCGGAGTACAGCGAAAGATTCCGCGGTCGTGTTTCTGGTCCGGCTGTTTGGGGCCGTTGGCGTCCGCCGCCCAGTAAAGCTGTCCATCCACAAAACAGATGCCGCCGGATTTGTAACGCGAGTTCGAGTTCACCGACACCAGCACTTCCCAGTCCCACTTGTCGGCGGCCCCGTCATACACACCTCGCAACCAATGACATTCATTGCCATGTCCGCGATCGATGTCCCCGGTACACGCATAGAATGACTGTTCCTGTGGATTAAATACCACCGAATGAATATGTCGACAAATGACCGGGTTGTCGGGATTGCCCAAAAACGAATCGGGGTTGGTTCCTTTCTCCTGAAAATTTGGATTGCGGCCAAAGGAATACGCCAGTTTGAACGTCTGCCCGCTGTCGGTGGAATAGTAGATATTGACCGGAACGGGGCCGCCCATCACATTGCAGTAGTTTCCCCACACCAGCATTTCTTTACCGTCAACGTCCCACGTGTGAACTCCGTCCAGCGGGTGAAAATACCAGCCGGGCTGATCGGGATTCTGCGGCGTGTGAGGAACGTAGTCGCGACCGTCGCGATCTTTGACAACGATCTGTTGATGGCTGGCCAGATTGTCGGTGCTTAAAAACAGATTTTGACGCGTCGCGAAGATGATGTTTCCGTTCTTCAGAATGCAACTGAAAGTGATGTTGTCCGCGTCAGCAAACGGTGCGCTGTGAGCCCAGGTCTGCGCATTGTCTTCGGACAGAAAAATCTTTCCTTCCCCGAATCCGAACGCCTTGTTGTCTCGCTGCGAATCAACATAAGGTTGTTGCGGTGCAAGGCGATACCAAAAGTGTTCATTTTCACCCGTCTGAGCAGCATGAAGTTGTGACATGCCGCCACCATACAAGCCACTGCCATACAATCCACTTGCAGTGACTGCGGCGGTGCTCAGAAATTGGCGGCGATCAATGGTGAATTTTGTTTGCATGGGAAGTCTCGCGGGAAAATGGGATACACTACCGACTTGTCGGTTTGATTTTATCAAACGGCCAACCGGGCAGTTCACCGCAGGCCTGAAGCGCAAGCACCGCATAGGCGCTGCCAACATTCGAGATCAGGTTACGGCACTCATTGACCGGTGAATGCGTAAACCACTTGCCGCTTTCTCTTTGGTTGGAGTGCAGCCATTCAATACCGCGCCGCAAACGCGGGTCATCCGCCGCAACGCCGAGCTCCCTGGCAACGACGATGACGAAACCCGTTCCATAGCCGTCGCTGGTTTTCGTGTCCAGAGGCTGGCCATCCCTTCGGGCAAGTCCCTTCCAGTCAGTCAGAAAGCCGGCAGTGGACCAACCGCCGTCGTCGAGCTGCAGGGCGAGCAGTTCCGCCAGCGTTGCTTTGCGTTGTTCTTCCGTCGCAATGCCGTCCACTCTGATCGAAGACCAGGCAAGCATGGCTCGATGGTGCAACGACTTGGGCGGATTGCTGGTCAGATAAGTGCGAAGCTTTGCCAGCCCCTCGCGAGCCTGCGGAGTTTCCGCATAACCTCCAGGAGCCATGCCAACGGTCAGAGCCGCCAGCGTGACACCGTAGTGATCATCAATCTCCAGCGGAGCATAGTCACAGTCGGGCCATTTCCAGCCGCCGTCTTCGCGCTGCACGGTCCACATGATGTCCAGCACATCGCGTGACGTGTCGCTAAGTTCGCCGGAGGTTTGGATGTCGTTCAGCGTCAGACCGGTTCCCACGACGATGGGCCAGAAGCCCTGGTCTTCGGTGGGCCGTTTCTTTTGCCAGCGAACGTTGAGGTAGTCTTCGTAGAAGCTGCGGACTTCACCGGAATCCGGCAGGATCGTCTTCAGTGCCGGTCGCGCGGCCATGTAAAACAAGTTGGTGTGACAAGTGGCACACTTCTTTGTCTTCTGCCAGTTCAGTGCGGAACGATCCAGATACTGCGCTGCCTTCTGTGCCGAAAACTGTGCGGCGAAGGGTTCATCGGAAACGATATCCGGCAAGCCTTCTTCAACGTCGTTCAACGTGATGGGTGGCTGTGCCCCGACCAACGCTGGAGCGAATGCAAAGATCAGCACGAATGATCGGAGAGGCATCGTCATTGACCGTCTTTCAAGTTGAAGTGGCAGAGTGCCGTCTCAATGTCACGTCTTCAATCAGGGCCGAATTGTAGTAGTGGGGATTGTGTTCAACAAGCAGTCGGCTGAGTCACAAACGGTGTCACCGTTTAATCGGATTTTGATCTTCCAATACGAAAACACGCATGTTGAAGCTCGAGCCACGGCTTCCTCAAGTACCCGCTCAAATGCAGCGAAGTCTTCATCCTTCGTAAAGATCGGCATCCGCGCGTTTGCGCGGTTCAGCACATGATAAACCAAGTTTGACTCTTGACGTCCAAGACACTGATTCCCAAACACCAGACCGGGTTGGCGCAGCGAATGGCATGGTAAAGGACTCCATCCGGACTGCGAAAAAAGCTTGGATAGGTGACGTTCAACCCTTGCGGTCCCTTGTTGCTGTCCTCGCCTCCCACCCTGACAAACGCGGAGATGTCCTCTGGCGTTTTGGAAACCCAATGCTTTACAAAATCGGTAACCGTTCACGGCATCAGCCGTGGATGAGCGACGGCGCAGGCTGTTTATTGAGCTTCGCTTCGATGGACGACGTCAGAAAGTCGAAGAAGTTGCGTTGTTGTTTTCGGCAGGTGGCCAGAGCTGTCCACATGCGTTCGTGATAGCGCTGACCGGCTTCGCTGCGAGTCCCCTGAGTGATCATGCGGTCGATGATGCACTGGCGGATTTGTTGTTCGTTGTGATTATTGGTCGGTTCGACGCCGTCCGCAAACATAAAACGGAAGTAATCCTGAGACATATCGTACGACTGAACTTCGTCGCTGCCTTCCACGACGAATTCGCGCATTGCGAAGCGCGCAGCGAGATTGTTCGCCTCTTTCGATGAAGGAGGATTGCGAATCAGCTCCAGAAAGCGGTCGCGATGGATCATCATCGAGCGACGAAAACCGTCGGCCGTCATCTCGTCGCGCTTGTGCCATGCCTGAAACAGCCGCCGCGAACGATCCTCCAGCTGTTCGGCCCAGACTTTTGTTTTCTCGTCCGGGAGCTTTTTCAGGAACCGGATGTCGCGTATCAAATGAGCCCGGCAGTACTGGGCTTTAATCCAATAATTCCACGCAAACGAACAGTTGGCGGAGAAGTAATCGAAGTTCAGATAGCCCGCGAATTCTTCACCGACAAGTTCTTCGAGGACTTTGCGTGATCGCGTCGGAGCAATGTGAAACACCGTGAAGAGGGCCGATGCGATGCACCAGATCCAGTGCGTCTTGCCGTTGTTTTTGAAGCTCGTCTCATCGCTGCCGAGCCGTTCCTGCTGAGGGATCGCATCCTTCAGTTCCTGGTAGCTCGTATCCAGCGAATCCGCAATCAATCCCGTGCAGAGCTTGGCCAGATAGCCTCGCGAAACCGGAACCTGCAACACGTCTTCCATATACGTTTCGATAGTGGAGTAGCTGCAATGAGCGGCAGACTTCATCCACCCAATCATCGCCAGCAGTCGCGGCCCGAAAATGGGTTTATTGAGGATGTCACCAATATTAGCCACATATCTATCACCGTCGGCTGTGAGATAAACTCGCAGTCGATGTTCGGTCACCAGTTTGATGACTTGGCGAACAGGGCCGGCGAATCAGGGAGTTCGATAAACTGGTAGATCTCGAATTCGTCGGTGGGTGTCAGTTCGAGCCGCTGGACGTCTTCGTCGGAAAGTTCATGGTCGAATGTTTCATCGACGCGTTCCGGCGGGAGATTTTCCCGCAGATGCTGCAGATGCCCGGCTGACCACCACGTTTTGGCTTTCCGCGTCGCCCCGGCTTTTTCGTAGTCTTCGGCTTGGTGATATCACTGGACGGCGGTTTCGATGATGTTGATGAGTCTTTTGTCGCTTTGGCCAGCGCCAGTTCCAATTCCGCAACTCGCGCCGTGAGACTCGCCACCAGCTTCTGAAGGTCCTCGATGATCTTGTCTCTCGCATCCATGTTCGGACGCTAACAAATCTCCTTAAATTGACCCAAGAGCAATTTGATCCCGTGAACGGTTACCTTTTTTGGCCGCCCAGGAATCCGACACCTTCCGCAAGTTCTCGGCGGAAGCGACTCGTGCGTTCCAGAAGTTCATTGAGTCGATGATCGTCGTCCGTCACCATTTGGCAGACACTATCCACTGAAGGAAACAAGCCTTCGGAAATGCGAGTCTCGACCATGGACTGCGCCAGGTGGTGAATGCGTTTTGAGAGACCTCCTCGGAGCCGCCGGGTGAAGCTGAGTACAAGGATCGCGGACCACATCACCAGGAAAATGACGGCGGGGATATAGAAGTCAACCGTCAGCAGTGCTTCCGGCCGCGACGCTTTTCCAACAATCGGAGCAAGGAAGGAACTCCAGAAGAAATTGTGGCCAACTCGGCCCACCACAAACACGACGTACAGCAGCAGCAGGATTTCGTAGCGCAATCGCGTCATGGCAGAGCAGTTCTGTTCGGCAAGTTCTTCAATGAGTTCATCAATGCCGCGTCGCGCGTCTCCGAGAAACTGGCTTTCCACAGACGCCGCGCGGCGTCGCAGCTGACTGAGATCTCGACGATCGGCGAATTCTTCTGCTTCGATACCTGCCGAATGCACGTAGCCGGACACAACCATCCGCGATTCCTGCAGATGCTGATCGGTGATGCCGAATGACGCCAGTCGCTCCAGTGACGTCTCTGCTCCCTGTTCTTCCACTCGGGATTTCAGCCAGCGGGCTCCCTGCACGGCGCCAATCAGCGCCATTTGAGCCGACGAGCGGGCTCGAAAGAAACTGAATGACGCAATGAACGCGCCAAGTCCATTGTACAGACGCAACACGGATGAAAACGGACTGAAGCCCCAGATGTTCGTCACGGCGCTCAGCAGGCGTCGTTCCCACAGGTTTCGATTCACCAGCAGTTCGTCACGGAGTTGATTCGTCAACGTGTCGCGGAGCGTGATGCGCTGCTGTTCCAGGATTTCCTGAAGTACACGAACCGCTGGCAACTCGTGATCATAATCCGCGCAACAAACCGTGAGCGCTTCTTCCAGCAGATCAATCAGATTGGCGCGACGAATGGCTACGCGGCGCGAAACGCCCAGTTGATTGGTCAGCAGTTCCAGCAGCCGACCGAAGTCCCCGGACGGACGTTGCCCCTCGCTCTGTTCAACGAACGCGCGTCGTGAATCGACGAAGAACATGTCAGGAACGCGATACGCCGGAGCCAGACTTTGTCGCCAGTCCTCGCGAATGTCTGAATCCTGCTCCGCGTGCGTCTGTACAAAGACCAGGCGACAGCCAGACGCCGCGTCCGCAAGTTCCTCGGCGATTCGCGAGCTTCGGTATTTTTGCTGAGTGGACACGTAAAGCAGCACGTCGCAATGCGGCAGAATGGATCGCAGTCGCGCGAGGTTACTGCCGGAGTCCGCAGCTTCGCTCGTATCGGGGTCCGGACAGTCGATAATGACCAGGTCTCGCAAGACGGGAGCATCAATTCGCTTCACCTGAAACTGACTGAGATCCAGTCCCAGGGCGTTGATTTCGAGATCGGGATGCACGAGCAGAATCGGCATCGTCGTCGTTGGCCGCTGTCGTCCGGATTCCGAGGCTTCCTGCCCGATCAATGCGTTAACGAGTGTACTCTTACCGGTCCCGGTGCCTCCAAATGTTGCGACAACCAGCGGCGATTCCAGACGAATTCTTAGCGAGTGGACGCGATCCACAATCCGCGACACCAGCGACCGCGCCTTCCGCCCCGGCCCCCATGCTGGCCCGTCATCCAGCCAGCGACGAACGCGCAGCATAAGATCATCGATCTCCGCAAGGATCGTAAGCTGCTGGAGTTCAGGGGTGAGCGACATGATTTGACTTTCCGTGATAACAAATTTTTATCAGAGGCTGGCTTTCGGAAGACTCTGATACGCCGATCGTACTATAGCGTAACCGGAAAAGAACGCCGCGCGACTCATTGATTGCACACGGGGGGCAAGAACCGTACCCTCAGGATTCAAAGAATCCAGCAAACAACCACAGGACAACGGCAACCACGCGAAACCCATATGAACCACGAAGAATTCATTACCCGGTGGCAGCGAAGCGGCGGGGCGGAAATGGCAAAACGCAAATTGTTCCTCACCCCAATGCGATTCCGCCCCAACGGGCCAGTCGATAATCGGTTTCCCTGAACCGTTTCCGCGCTGCGTTTTTTCAGGACTGGCGGAAGTTGAGCAAGGCGAACGGGACAAGCTGTGATGATGCAAAAACTCAAGCGGATTGTTTTGGACAATGACACGTTTGCCGGTCGAGCATTCGATTTTGGAGTGCAACTACTTATCGTGGTTTCACTGATCACGTATTCGATAGAAACCTTGCCAGACCTGGCTGAAGGGACGAGAAAGCTCCTGTTCGGCATCGAATGCGGCACCGTGTTCGCGTTTACCATTGAGTATCTGCTGCGGATCTACTTCACTCAACCCCGACCGAAGTTTATGCTGAGTTTCTTTGGGCTGATTGACCTTGCGGCGATCTTGCCGTTCTATTTGGCGACTGGCGCAGACCGACGCTCACAAGTTTGAACAGCAGTTGGAACGCGTGGTTCGAGCCCTTCGGACCGATGGCGGACGTCCGCCTGAGCCTGAGCCGAAACTTCGATAGTTTGGAACGCTAAGCATCGAGCGGATTTCGAAATTGTTGGCAGTGGAATGTCGCTGAATTTTTTTGCGATTCAGGGCTGGAAGCCCGACACACCCTTTGCCGGTGGCCTCAGCCACCGGAATGTGACACACACATTTCTCATGGCCCGAGGGACGACACAACTCAGGTCGTAACAATCATTGTTGCTGTGTCGGCCCTCCGGGCCTCTTGGTCCCCCGCTCATTCAATCCGGGGCCTCACGACCCCGGCAGAGGATGTGCCAACCCTCCGGGCCTGAATAAACAGAGTCGCAGGCGATCTGCATGGCCAACCAATTCAGAATGCGCCATAGACAGAATCAGACCCAGATTTTCCCAATGGCATTCCTGACCCACATTCCGCGTTTCTTCATGTCGTCGGCGGTGTAGTCTTGGTGGTGGATGGCGACGGCTGCCGCTGCGGGCTGCCGTCGCTCCTCGATTGATCGGATCACTGGAGCAATCCTTCCAGTTGCGTCACGCAGTTCCGAACTTCCACAAATGCCGCCGACTCTGAGAGTTCCGCAGCTTCCTGCAGTTCCTCGGGCAACCGGCCGAGCAGTTCCTTATGTACCACGTTGGTCAGCCAGCCAGCGCGGCGCGCAGTGAAGCCGGAATGCAGGCGATGAAACCATGCCTGCAGCATCCCGGCTCCTGAACCCGCCGCGGTCGAAACGACTGCTTCGCCCGCGATTGCGGCGGTCGCTCCGCCAGCCACATCGGCGAACACATGAACGACAGCGGACGCAGCTGCGTGACCAAGGAAAGGCGCAACGATTTCTCCGGCGGGACCAAATCCCAGTGAAAAGAGCACGACACTGGTCATCGGTCGGACGACCGCCGAGACGTTGCTCAACTGACGATACATGCCGAACAGGTCCGGTTTCGTTTTTTGCAGCGTCTTCATTTCCTGATCGATCACCACTCGAAGCTCGTCTTCGAAATCCAGCGCGTCGTGCTTTTGCTTCAGCAGACTTAACAGTCTGGATCGCGCCTCGCCTTTCAGAACCGCTTCAATTCGAGGGCGGATAATTTCATTTCCGGAATCCGCCATCCACTGCAGCTTATCGAACAGTTCTTCAACGACGCCCAGCACCGCCAGCCATTCGCGACTGCGATATTCTTCCATGGGCGGAACCGGTTCGCCCTGCAAAGCGCGCCGCGCCGCGCGGATCGGCCACAGGATACCGCTGCCAACGGCGCTGTACGCGGAATTGATTGTGCGCGCCCACCCTTCCTGATGTCCTTTCCACCATTCACGAATCTCTGCAACCAGCTGCGAATTGGCGGGTGTCGGCCAATTTCGGACCTGCACGACACTGTCCGATGTCAGCCGTGTTGCCGTGCGGCCCAGGTCTTCGCTCGCGCTCCGCAATTCGCGCAGATAGGCCGGGATGCCCCGTTGCTGATGAGTCAACTCGTGCAGCGACCCCAGCAGCGTTCTCATGCGAATTTCGCGAAATCGCAGTTTTGCCAAATCCGCCGCGAGATCGCGCGGCGTGTTGTCCGGTTCAGTTGGCTCGGTGTCCGCTGCAGGAACCCGCCGCTCGAAGAACGGCAACCGTAAATCTTCGGCCGCGCGGCGATCGTTGGGAGTGATGTAGATGGCGTCCGGTGTGATATGCGTTTCGCGGCAAAACGTTTCGAGCCAGACGGGCCAGTACGGTTCGTCTTCGGGCAGCAGGCACTGATTGAAAATCACGAGCACGGCTTTGTCTTCGTCACCGGCCTTGCGAAAGAATTCCTTCACCGCGGCATCGTTGTATTTCTGCTGAGTGAGCACGGCAATCAGCACATCGGCCGAGCGACGAACCGCGTCGGCTCGCAGCCAGTTCACACGGGCATCACTATCAATGTCGGGCGTATCGAGCACCAGTAATGATGGTGGCAATTCCTTCGCGACGCGCCAGAACAAACGATGCGACGGGCTTTCTTCAAGGGCCAAAGCCGCATCCGACCATTCGTGCAGTTCAAAATCCGGGAAGACGGATTTCAGATCGTGCTGCTCGCGGAATCCTGCGGGAACCAGACACGTTGCGTGCTTCGTGCCGGAGGCCAGCGGACTGGTGGCGCTGGCTCGCAGTCCCGCCAGATGATTGAAGATCACGCTCTTGCCGATATTCGTCCCGCCGACAACCGCCACGACCAGGAATGCCTGTTCGCCCAGTTGCGGAATCAGCTTCTGTCGCAGCAGTTCGAACCATTCGCGCCCGGCCAATGGTGAAGGCTGCAATAGGTTGGCGGACTGTTCGAGCTTGATCAATGCCGGGAGCAAATTGCGAACGGTGGCCGAACAGTTGTTGAATACAGCGTCTTGTTGGTTTGTATTCACAACTTCTACTTCACGCGGTCAGAAATAATGCTGTGGATATTCTTGCGATTGTCCCCTCTCCCCCGTGGAAAACGTTGCCTTTGAAAGTACCTCAGACTGGGCCGCGTGAAGTATAGTAATTCTTGAGCGAAATCTTCGTTAGCACAGCGTCTTGACATCGAAGGCATTGTAGGCCGCGACAAGCGCATTGGCGATAGTTTCGACGAGTTGCCGCCTTGGGACAGGTTTTTTTAGGACCGAATAGGCGTCTGCTTCCTGGGCGTCACGTTTGACGTCGTCACTGGTATCGGAGGTGATGAGAATGCAGGGGCGAATGGTATCCATGCGTTTGAGTTCTCGCAGAGTTTCAATTCCCGTCATCACATGCATGTGCATGTCGAGCAGCACGATGTCGATTCGTCGTCGCTGGACAACATCGACCGCTTCTTCTCCCGATTCCGCTTCGTGCAAAACCAGAAACGGACGGTCTTCAAGCACCTCACGCAACACCTGCCGCATGGAGGCGTTGTCGTCGGTGATGAGAAGCTGAAACTCTCGTCGGATCGATGTCACCATATTGTTCACCTGTCCCTGATGGTTCACAACGGACGATTCCTGCCCGCGTCCGCACTCCGGTATCGACTGACGGACTATGGGCAACGTTTTAGACAAATTCCAGTCACCCGTGTAAGAATCCGTGCTGATGATGACTTTCTTCGCGTGCTGAATCAATGCGAAGTTTTGGTTTCTGAGGCAGGATCTGCTTCGGATTTCACCGGCGTGTCGAAAATTTCGCAGTCCGGGTGAGTTGTCCGCCACTGGGTCCAGAAAGCCGCCGGTGACGTGTGACGCCACATGGCCAGGGCTTTGCCCACATGCGAATAAAACGTGTAACTTGAGTCGATTTCGTCCTGTGGAGTCGCCGCGACATTGGCGATCAGCCAGTCCGCCGCCTTCTGGACCTGTTCACGTGGAGGATGCAATTCTACCGGGGCGATCGAGAGCCATTCCAGATGGTGGCCGGTCGCGATGACCCGTTTCGACATCGGCTCGTCGGGGTCGGATTTTTCTGCAGCTTCCGCTCCGTCCGTCCAGTGGGAGTCCCACGAACCGTCCGGTCGCTGCGACGCGATGATCAGATCCCGCACGGATGCGAGATAGGCCATGATTTGTTCGCGAGTCTCCTGCGAGATCAGCTGTCCTTCGATTTGATCATTCAGCCGCACCAGCAGCATTAGCGAATAGACGCGATGCGTGCCGAGACAGACGCCGTCGCGTTTGCGATTCCGCATCAGGCGTTCGGCAAGCATGTCGAACGTGAGCCGACGGCCTTCGCCGTTGTGCCATGTCGTTGTCTTCTGAGGCGCGAGCCAGAGGCCAAATGACATGGCCGACCATTCGGTCTCACGTTCGTCCAGACGAAAATCCCGCAGCGCTTCGGTGATGATGTTACGGACGTGCATTTCGCGGGCGGTCGTAAAGACGGGATCATCGAGTGACAAGCCCGCTTCTGTGAGTGCGGCCAAAGTGTGATCGTGATGCACAGAACCCGAACGGTCTTCGGCATACCGCACATGAATCCCGTCGCCACTTTCAATCATCAATGGATTAGCGTTCTTGCCCCAGGAATCGACAAACTTCGACATGTCCGTCAGGAATTCCTGCATCTGCGGACCAGAGATAATGTCCGGATTGGTAAATTCAACCTGGCAACCCCATGTTCGCAGGGCGTGTTCGACGAGGTTCGGTCGCAGATGATCCCGACTGAAGCGAGGCAGGATTTTCTTGAGCACCGCAGCCAGTTCTTCATCAGAAACAACGTCCGCATCGTCGTAGAAAGATTCCACCACGGTCGGCTTTTCCGATTGCAGCGCAACGTCCAGTCGGTAAGGCCGGTGGCTGATGTGTGCAATCACTTCCTGCTGCTGAGTTCCCGGCAACAGCAACCACGATGCGACAAACGCACCGCCAAATGCCAGTTGCACTGCCAGCCAAGTCAACAGTGAGACAGTTTTCTTCGGTTTTCTGATCGCATTCATTTTGCATCAATCTTTGAGTCGGCTGCGCGTGCCAATGTCGGAACAAAATCGAAAGAGGGACGATCTTCAGCTAGATCCTTTTGTCGCGAAAGAACACGACGGCCTGACTGTCTTCATATTGCGCCGTCCAGTCGGAGCTTTCACGGATCCGTCTGGCCAGTCCCGGCTGGCGGTCCTTGTCGATGACGGCCATATTGATTCCGTATTCATCCATCAGGGCTTCCCAGTCGCTGGGGCCGTTGACGATGCGGATGTAATCGTTCCAGACCTGTTCCGGAATGACATGCACATGCAGGTTGACCATGGGCTCAACGGTCGCCGGTCCGCGATTCATCACGTATCCCGCCCATTCCGCCGGAATGAATGAGATGCCGCGCGGCAGATCTTCAGTCGAATCGAGAAATGCGACAGTGGCCAGCGGCGTTTCAGTGGAGACCAGTCGCTGGGCATCGGGAATTCGTCCGTGAATCAGTTGAACGCCGAATGAGGTGAATGCAAACAGAATCCAGACGAGGCCCAGATTGACGACCGTCCACAGGCCGGTCGCTCTGCCAGGTTCAGGGTTTTTGAGCCATGCAACGGTCTTCCTCATGGCCGCAATCAAATGCGTGCCGACGATAATACCGACGAACGGAGCCCACCAGTTGAGCATGCGTCCCGACCACGTCGCCAGCAATCCTGTGAGGACAAACGCCAGCATTTCGCCACATCGCATCCGCCGCGGACTGAGCTTGATGGCCATAAAAGCGAGCAGCGCTGCGGCGGCGGCAGATTGTCCCTGAGCCGATCGCAGCGTTAGGGCATCCCATTCAAACATGGAACCCAAATTTGAGTTTCCCGCAAAACTGAGCACTTCCGCATAAACCGCAATACCTGCCGGATTCAGCAGCACAGCGGCGGCACAGAGTTGAGTCAGCAGAATCGTACGATGCAGTTCTCGGTCCAGCAGGGCGACACGAAGCGATTTTGAAATGACAAGCACATCGCCGAAGCGACCGATGGCCGCCAGTCCCATGAGCATCAGCCCCATTGAAAATGAACCGTGGACATTGGACCACAGGGCAAACATCAATGGCAATCCGATCCAGCTGAGCTTCGAGTGCTTCCTTCGGCCCAGCATCCAGGCGACGACCACGCAGTAAAACAGGACCCCGCCAAGCTGCGGACGAATTACAAGCAGTTGATCGAGATTGACTTTCAGGAAGATTGCACAGGCCAGGATTCCGCCAAACGCGGAGTGGCTCATCCTGACGCTTCGAAACGCAATCACGGCCAGCGAGAGCGCGATGAGAGCTGCATATCCGAATTGCATCGCCGTAAGTCCGAACCTGTTGTTGACTGCGGCCATGGAGACCTGAGCCAGCCAGGGAATATTGACCATCGGGACACCGCGACTCAAATGCAACAGCGGTTCCGTATCGGAGACGGTATGAGTTGTCAGAATGTTTTGCCCATAATTCAGATGGTCCCAGAGGTCTGTATGCCAGAGCGGTCGATTGGCCATCAGAGCAAACACGACACCGATCAGCAGCACGAACAGGGCGGACGTGGGCGTTGTCCGGAACCATTCCGGCGTGCGATCTTCCAGAACGCTTGCATCCGGCAGTTCTGGAGTCGGCGCGGGCTCCGATGATTGTGGACGGTCGGATTTTTCGAGCACAGCTGACATAGAATTATTCCGAATCCCTGTGGCGTAGAGTGGCGGGATTGTTGTTCCTGTGTTTCGAACAGTCCCTGCAGATTGCCTGTTGTGAAAAGTCTACATCATTAGAAGAGTCCCGCCCGAAACGATTCTCCGGTCAGTCCGCCGCAGTCGGAACATGTTTTTTGAAAGTTTCAGAAATCACGAAAATACTGGAACTAAGGATCGTTCTGTTGGTGTCGGTTTTCCTCAAAATATTGAAGAATCCGAATAACCGGACGTTTGCGGTGGCGAACAGATGCTGCGAAGTCGTGTCAGAAAAACTCCGGCGGACAGATCTTCGCATCGAACGTACAATTTGATTGGAGAGGATGTCGTCACAGTTGAAATGATGGATCGGGTGGCCGGGGCTGGACTGAGCGGAGCGAAGGAAGCCCTGGGGTTTCGAGCTGCGCTCTGCAACCCCGGCCACCCGTCAATCCATGAGTGATAGGGCACTAATCGAAGACGGCTGTTTTGGCGGTTCCGAAAGCCGCCGCGTTCATTATCAAGGGAATTCATGACTGATACGGTGCTGGAACTTGATCATCACGAAGAAGCTCGCGCCTTGTTTGGTTTGCGAGATGAGAATCTGCGACGTCTGTGTTCGGTAACCGGTGCTCAGGTGGTTCTTCGCGGCAGTCAGGTGCGGATCACGGGCAAGTCGGCTCAGGTTCACCGCTGTATTGAGACCCTGCAACGGTGGCGTGAAATTCTGCAGCACAGTTCAGAATTGGCTCCTTCAGACATCATTCGATCACTCGGCCTCGAATCCAGGGAAAATGCAAAAATGATTCACTCCGAACTGCCGCATTCCGGTCCCAGTGAAAACGGCACTTACTTTTCCGGACGCGGTTCGCAGGACTTGCGGACTGGCAAAGACCGCGTCGGCCAAATTCGTCCAAAGACCGATGGTCAGCGGAGCTACATGGATGCCATGCGGCGGAGCGAACTCGTCCTGTGCGACGGTCCGGCGGGTTCGGGCAAGACCTACCTGGCGGTCGCGCTCGCGCTGGAGGCACTGCGATCGGAACAGGTGCGAAAGATTGTTCTTGTCCGACCAGCCGTTGAGGCGGGCGAGAAACTGGGATTCCTGCCGGGCGACATGATTGCGAAAGTCAATCCGTTCCTGCGACCGCTCCTCGACGCCATCCACGACATGCTCGACCAGGAACAGGTGCGACGCTATCTGGCGAACGACGTCATCGAAATCGTGCCGCTGGCGTTTATGCGTGGTCGGACTTTGAACGATACGTTCATGATTTTGGATGAGGCCCAAAACACAACCTGCACGCAGATGAAGATGTTTCTCACGCGAATGGGGCTAAATTCCCGGATTGTCGTGACTGGCGATTCGACGCAGATTGACCTCGAAAAAGGCGTGGAAAGTGGTCTGCACGACGGACTGCGACGACTTTCTCATATCCCTGGGGTTGCGATTGTTCGGCTAACTGGACAGGATATTGTCCGCCACCGACTGGTTCGGGAGATTGTTTCGGCGTACGAAACGACGGTTGAACAGGATTCTGCGAAATCCTGAGCCGCATCATCTCCCGATGGCAGTCTGCGCACCGGACGCTTATCCGTTGGCAGTTGCTCATATGAATACGGCCTCCAAAGAGCCACCGTCGTCCGAAGGGGCGATGATTCCATGCGGACCTCCTGAAGCTGCACACTTCCGGGATGGCTCCGCTGATTTTTGTGCGTTTGCTGCCTTAAGCGCGGAATAATCGCCATGTCGTTCTTTGGAACTCGGCGAACGCGACAGACACAGGCCCGCGTTTTTCGCCCGACACCATCGCTGTGGGATCGCTGCCTTTCGGCATTCAGCGACTATCGCGTGCTGTCCCTGATCCTGATCATGCTGCTGGCTGTGGTGCTGTTGCTCCTGGCGTTGCAAGCGTGGAATCCACGGTTTCAATTTCGGGCAGGGCAGTACATCGACATCGGAGTTCAGTCGCGAATCGACTTCGAAGTGAAAAACGAAGCGCAATCTGACCGTATCCGTCGCGATGCAGAGGCCGACGCGCCATTAGTCCTCGTGCAGGAACCGACCGTTATTGATCGACTTGTGTCGCAGCTGCGAGCGCAGCTCAGCGAAGTGTCGAATGCCAATTCTGTTGGGGACCTTTCGGTCGCCACTCAGGAAGCTTTCGGATTTACCTCAGTCAGTGAAATCGAACGCGAACAGGCTTTCAGCCTGCTCCACAATCTCTTGCAGGACGCTGATGAATCGTCGGGCAAAAGACTGGATGAATTGATGGTCGAATTCGAAAAACTGCTGGCCGACACGCGTACGCTGGGACTCATTGACAACCTTGAGGCGATGCGATTGACCGGAGATCTGCTGGATGGCCCCGTCAATCGCAACCAACCTCTCAAAGTCGTTGACGCTCAGGACCATGTCCTGCACAACGGAATCCTGTCGGACGTACTGCTGGATGAACAACTGCCTGAAACAGGACGTCTTGGGAAACTGTGGCCGACATTGCCAAAACTGTCGGCGATCAAATCTAATATTGCGACCTGGCTGCGTCAGAATTTGAAGAATCAACTGCGACCGGATGCCGCAGCCACAAAGGCCGAATTGCTGGCCGCTGCAGATCGCGCGAAGCCGCATTTTGATCGTTACCAGCGAAACGCCGTTTTGATTCCGGCCGGCAGTCAATTGATTGAAGCGGAGAAGAGTCTGGGAATCCTGCGGCTGGAATTCGAAGCCTACTCAGAACGAATGACGGTGTGGCAGCGGATTTCACAGATTAACGGCATCACCACACTGCTGGTGCTGCTCGTCGTGCTGTTTGGTATCTTCCTGAGATTCTTTACACCTGAAATGCTGGAAGACAAATCGCAGCTGGTCATCTTCGTCACGATGTGTGCTGCGGCTGTTTTTCTAAGTTGTGCGATGAGCGCGGATCCGTGGCGTGCCGAGATCATACCGCTGCTGGCAATCGTGATGATTACGGCGATCGCTTACAGCCAGGTCGTGGCGATCCTGACGGCGTTCCTGTTGTCGCTGCTGGTTTCTATGGCGACACTCGGAGAGATTGGGCACTTTCTCACGCTGATGACGATTTGTGTGACGTCAACGATCCCACTGCGTCGCATTAAATCGCGACTGGTAATGGTCAAAGCCGGATTCCTTGTGGCGACGGTGTCCTTCTACGCTGTTTGGAGCACAGGCGTGATTCAGGCCGAAGGCTCCGGTGACGTATGGAGAAACGTTTCCATCATCGTGACGGCACTGAAATTCGCCGGATGGGCTCTGGTCTGCTGCTACCTCGTCGCGGGCAGCCTGCCGTTTATTGAACAGGCATTCGGAATTGTGACCGATATCAGTCTGCTTGAACTGACCGGCGTCTCTCACCCGCTGCTGCAGGAACTGGCGCGCCGCGCACCTGGAACGTACAACCATTCGATGACCGTCGCGTCACTGGCGGAAGCGGCTGCGGAAGCCATCGGTGCCAACGGACTGTTGACGCGGGTTGGAGCCTATTTTCATGACATCGGTAAGATGCTCAAACCGGAATACTTTATCGAGAACATGACTGAAGGATCCGCCAATCCCCATAACACACTCGCGCCGGCGATGAGCACGCTGATCATCATCGGACATGTCAAGGACGGCCTGGAACTTGCCGAAGAGCATAACCTGCCTGAACCGCTCGTTGCGTTTATCGAGCAGCATCACGGGACGACACTGGTCGAATACTTTTACCACGAAGCCACGCGCAAGGCGGACGTCGATCATCGCACGGATGCCAGCGAATCTAATTTCCGATACCCCGGTTCCAAGCCGCAGTCTCGTGAAACTGCGGTGCTCATGGTGGCGGACGCTGTAGAAAGCGCCAGCCGAACGCTTAAGGAGCCAACTCCAAAACGCATTCAGTCGCTGGTTCATGAAATCACGATGAAGCGACTGCTGGATGGCCAGTTCAACGAATGCAACCTGCAGATGAACGAAATCCGGATCATTGAAGAGTCGTTGATCAAATCGTTGATGGCGGCGCATCACGGTCGCGTTCGATATCCGGGCCAGCGAACCGCCTGATTCGCGACCGCTCGGAGACGCCACGTTTCCCGGCCATTCATTCCGCAGAGCTGTTCAATGGCTTTCGAAATCGACATTTCAAACAATCAGTCGCATGTCCGGATCGATATCGCAGCGCTGAAACTTGCGGTTTCTCAGGCGCTGCAAATCGAACAGGTTCATTCGGCGGTTCTGAGCGTTTCGATCGTCGATAACGCAACCATTCATCGTATCAATCGCGACCATTTGCAGCACGACTTTCCAACGGACGTGATCAGCTTCCAGCTGGACTTTTCGAAACGACGCACGAGTCTCGATGACGCAGTTGGAAAAACGCCCGAGCCACAATCCGGACTGCGTGCTGCCGGTGCCATGATCGAAGGGGAAATCATCGCCAGCGCTCAAATGGCGGCAGAGACGGTCGCCGAACTGGCGGACTCTGGATCCTGGACAGTCCAGCATGAACTGACGCTGTACGTCATTCACGGCCTGTTGCACATTTGCGGCTATGACGACATGTCCCCGGAAGAAAAACGGATCATGCGCAGTCGCGAGCGAGAGGCCCTCAACAGCATGGGCCTGACTCCGATTTATCCCGGCGACGAGTGCTGACCTCTTCGTTTGGCCCGATCCCGCCGGTCAGGGAGTAGGCAGATTTACCGGTCGCCGCGCCACTGGCTCGGGTCAAACGAATCTGTCGGCTCAGTTCATTTTTCTTCCGGCACAAATTGCCGCATGGACATTCAAAGTGCATCCAGGCCGGTTTCGCCGCCAGGAGCGACCGGTTAATCGGTGCTTAGAGTATCATTGAAACAACCGTTACGAGCCAAAAAGACAGAAATGTTTATCCAGACCACACGACTGTACCGATGAAAGGAACGTATCGGTCTGTTGTGTTGTCGCGTGGGGTCGTTTCCGTGCAGGCGGAGACTGGCTAAGACAACGGGATCAGGGCAACAGTCAGAAGGTCTGGTGGATGTTTCCGCCAGAAGCAGTCAGCGTCCGAGAATAGTTGATATTGAACCACCGGGACGGTTTCTCAGCAGTACAAGTGCGGTCCGGAACGGAACATACCTCACGGAGGAGAACTTTCATGCGAAAGTACGGTAAGTGGTTACTTGTGCTGGGAGTCCTGGCGGCCAACCCGGTCGCGTCCAGCGCGGATGGTTTCCTTGGCGGCCGCTTGCGGACGCCATTCAGTGGAGCCGACCAAAAGGATCAGAATCAGGCTCAGAATCAGGCTCAGGCCAATCGGGTCATCGCGGCACTCAAGGAGGCCGAGATTAAGGGTTCGGGCGTCAGCGTCGAAGTTCAGAACGGCGTCGCGACTCTGGATGGCAAAGTCTTCAAAGCCAGTGACCGGGCACTCGCTCAGCGTCTGGCCAGTTCAGTACCCGGCATTGAAAGCGTTGAAAACAATCTGCGCTTTACGCCGGATGCTCGAGGCCAGGTCCAGCCAGCATCTGACACGTCGTTTGCCGATTCGCTTGACCGCCGCGTCACTCAGGCTGGTCACATGAAGTCCGCAGAGAACGGAACAGGAATTCGCCAGGTGAGTGGTGAAACGGTTTCTTTCCCTGCTCCGGGCCAGCCTGCACCGATGGCTCAGCCATCACAGACTGCGTCCGCCACGAACGCGGCTCCGTCAGCGCCAAACAATCAGGCTGTCGCGCAGCAAATTGCGGACACCCTGGAACGCGTTGGTCTGGTCGGCTACGACATCGTCATTCGTTACAACGCCGGCACTGCCACGTTGATTGGTGATGTCGCAACGATGCAGCAGCGTCAGGTGGCCGGTTCCGCAGTGTCTCAGATCGACGGTGTCCGAAACGTCAACAACCAGCTGCGGGTGAACGGTCCGGTGACTCAGACATCATTCAATCAGGGCCCAGCCCCAATGGCCGGACCTCAGCAGCAGTACATGCCCGCTCAGCAGCAGCAGCAGCAGTACATGCCCAATCAACAGCAGTACATGCCAGTTGGGTATGGGCAGCCGGGAATGCAGATGGATCCTTCCATGATGCCATCTCCAACCGGCTACGCTCCGACCAGTTTCAACAATCCTCAACTGCCGTCTCACGCATGGCCAGCCTACGCTCAGTATCCAAACTCAGCGGCGGTCACCTATCCGACGCAGTACAGTGCCAGTGCGTTCCCGTACATCGGCCCGTTCTATCCGTATCCACAGGTTCCGATGGGATGGCGCGAAGTGTCGCTGGAGTGGGATGATGGTTACTGGCAGCTGAACTTCAACAAAGAAAAAGACAAGTGGTATTGGATCCTGCATCCAAAGAACTGGTAACGAACTCTCGGTTCTCTCCAAATCGGTACTGCTGACGACACTGCTTTGAAGGTTCATCCTTCAAAGCAGTGTTTTTTGTTGCGCAGTCGGATCTCCTGAGATGCAAACACGACACGTGACACCATGCCTCAGTTGTCCCCGGAGGCCACAGTTCTCCGTTTTGAACTCAGCCATTCAATCGCTGCGGCGGGATGACTTTCATGGCCGCCGTCAAAGATCGTGATCACAGACTCACCACTGTGACGCCTGAGCAGCAGAGTCTTTCCCAGCGCCGGATCAGATTCCTGATCGGAAAGCTGGGGTGCCGATAATCGTTTGGCCCTGCTCAGTTCCCCGATTTCGATCTCGCTGATCACAACGTCACCATGCGCGGCGGCGATGCTGTTGAATGCCGCCAGCGAATGCCGAATGGGAACGGAACCGCTGTGACCATCATCCACGCCGGCCCAGATACTGACCGGCAGGTCGCCGACTCGATCCAGTTGAAACACAGGCGACCGATCGCGATAGTCAGCGTCGATCGCGGCGGAGACTCCCGGAGCGCCTCCCAGAGATTTCTCGATCAAAACAGCGTACTTCTGCGGTTCGCCATTCTTCGTATGGAACCGATGCCATTCGGCAAGGTCGGTAGGTCCGACCCATGCGGAGACCGCGCTGAATGAGTCCGGATGGTGTCCCGCCATCAGCAAAGCCATATGCCCTCCACCGGAAACGCCCGCCAGATAGATCCGCTGGGGATCGACATTCCATCGCTTTCGCGCGAAGGCAATTGCGTCAAGCACGTCCTGACGGGCGTATCTTGATCCGCATGCTTTGGGAGATTGATTCACTCCTCGAAAATTCGGATGCAGCCAGATCCAGTTCTGTTCCCGGCAGGCATCAAACCATTTGGAATTATCCTGTTGATAGTCACTGCTCCACGAATGCAGGAAGACAAACAGCGGAGTCGGTTGCTCAGTTGCCGACTCCGGAGCCCAGTAGAGCAGCGGCTGGACCTCCGCGTCCAGTGGACTGATCGTTTCGCCGCGCTGAGCCGCTGGCTCATCGCCAGCCTGACAGGCCTGATGACTGAAGACACTGAGCGCCGCCACAAGCAGCGGTGCCAAAGACGACCAGGCTATGATCGGCCTTTGTTTGTCGAAGTGCGGGGAGATCATGTGACTGCCTGAGTATGATTGTTTATTAGTCGCTGGAAGCATGCAAACACGTACACCGTTCGAGCATACATGTTGACGGCAGTGATTCCGAAAAACCATCTCAACGAGGAAGAGAATCGGGTTCTGATCCTGCGTAATCCTGCCGTCGATCCATCGGTGAACGGTTGCATTCCGCGCGTTGTCTGCAATCCTTCGTGACCCGTTCATCTGATTTACTGTTCGAGAAAGCCACTGCGATGAAGTTTGCCATATGTCAGGAAATGTACGAGAGCACCGACTGGGCCACTCAGTGTCGGCTGATCGCTGAAGCTGGTTACACCGGAATTGAGGTCGCTCCATTTTCAATCGCCGCTGATCTGGCGTCCGTATCGACGGACGTTCTCGATTCGATGAAACTGGAGGCGGAGAAAAACGGACTGGAAATCATCGGATTGCACTGGCTCCTGGCAAAAACGAGCGGACTGTATCTGACCAGCCCGGATCCCGCAGTGCGCAAGGCCACGGCTGACTATCTGGCTCTGTTGGCGCGGGTCTGCCGCAGACTGGGAGGCCACATCATGGTCTTTGGATCGCCGCAGCAGCGCAGTCTGCTTCCTGGAACTTCAAAGGCACAGGCCGTCGAATATGCCACTGATGTTTTTCGCCAGGCAACATCCGCTTTCGCAGATAATGACGTCCTGCTGTGTCTCGAACCATTGACTCCAAAGGAAACGGACTTCATCAACACGTGTGATGACGCCATCGAAATTATTCAGCGCGTGGATCATCCATCAATGGCTTTGCACCAGGATGTGAAGGCGATGTTGGGTGCTGAAGAGGCTCCAATTCCCAAAATAATTCATCGTCTCAAAAATTTTTGCAAACATTTTCATGTCAACGATTCGAACCTGCTGGGTCCTGGAATGGGATCGACTGACTACCATCCGATCCTGCGCGCGCTCATCGAGTCGCAGTACTCGGGATGGGTGTCGGTAGAGGTGTTTGACTACAGTCCAGGCGCGCAACATATCGCCGTTACAAGTCTCAACTACATGCGATCGATACTTGATGACTTGCGGCGAGAAGGTGTGACTGAACGCGTCTGAGTCGCGACGTCATACTCCGATCACGCGCGTTTCGCTCGGTAAAATACTGGATTTTTGAAACATCGTGCTGCCACATTGCGATGCTGCGCAAAGAGTTCTCACGCCACTGAACGTGACGCAGCTCACGCATGCCGGAGTGAAGCACGATGCCGTCATCACGACCACGCATCGCACTCGCATCGATCGTCTTGATGCGGCATGACGCGCTTGATGTGAGAGTCGATGCATGCAACACGTCATCTCGTCGGCGGTTCATCGCGCGACGAATGATGTTGGATGCCTGCTACTGAAACTGAAAAAAAATTTCAGCCGAGTCTGGAAAGACCTGGAACAGTCTTGCGTTATTCATCCGATCACCTACGATTCCGATCACTCATGATCTGAATCATTGATCATGAGTACTGGATGCACGTGGCGAAGGACTTGCCTTCAAGCGACTTCAAGACGGTCATCAGTGAAGAATGGAATCTGCATCATCCTGGTCAATGGGACCTTGATGATCTGATGTTTTGGTCTGTGGTGGTCCTGTTCATTTTTAAGCCCGGTAAGGTTTGGCAGGACGGCCACTCAAGTTCAACTTTGTTTGGAGGAACGTACTGTGGCAAAGAAAGCTGCTAAGAAAGCCGCGAAGAAAGCAACCGCTGCAAAGCCCGCTAAGAAGGCTGCAAAGAAGGCTGCAAAGAAGAAGTAGTCTTTTGACTTCTTCGGAAAAACTTCCGGCGGCTGGTGGTCTCTGACTACCAGCCGTTTTCGTTGCGCGGTTGCTCATGTTACTCCGCCTGCAGGACGCTCCCGAAAGTCTTATGGTCAGTGACCACATGTTCAACATGTCAATCACATTCCATGTTCGCCAGGTCGGATTTCGGCAGAATACGCCGAGCTGTTTCCGCAACACTCAGCCAATTTTCGCGGATTACTGCCTGAGGTTGACAGTTAGTGGCAACTTCCTTAAAACCAGCCCCGTCTGATCGCCGATGATCGGTACGACAGACGAATTTCCAGTCATCGGTTGTGACCGACGACGCCGGGTAGGGAAACCGTCATTTGAAAACAGTTGCACGCGGCTTTTGAAGCTTGCCAGTGCGACATCAAATCGGACGTGTTTCCATGTCAGCCGCGACCGTCAGGCAGGAAGCAATTCAATCGCTGCGCCGCAAGCTGGCTGCATCTGAGCAATCGCATTCCATTCAGCAGCTTGTTCCTTCCGGTCTGAAGTCATTGGACGCATTGCTCCCGAACGGCGGTCTTCCAACAGCGTCACTTATTGAATGGATTTCCGAAGACGTTGGTCTGTCCGCCGCATCGATCGCATTGAAAGCGATCGCGCCGATGCTTGCACTGCCGGGATGCCTGGCCATCGTTGATGAACGTCACGATTTTCACGCCGATACTTTGCGATGTCACGGAATTCCGTTGTCCCGCGCGCTGCTGATTCGTCCTGCGCACGTTGTCTCTGCGGAACCCGCGACCAACCTCAGCCGATTTGTGCGTCAGGCTTCAGCGGCACACAGCGATGCGCTCTGGTCGCTGGAGCAGGCGGCACGCTGTGCAGGCGTGCGTGTTGTGCTGACATTTCTCGAACAGGCGTCGTCTGCTGTCATGCGACGACTGCAACTTGCGGTGGAACGCAGCGGCGTCACAATTGTACTCATCCGTCCAGCCAGTATCCTGCATCAGCCATCGTTTGCGGACTTGCGACTGCACGTTGCAGCGCAGCAGCCGGTGACTGCGACTGACCGACGGCGATTGAGCGTACGCTTACTTCGTTCCCGACACGGACTGCAACACACAGGACATGCCCTGCTGGAAGTCGATCATGAAACGGGTGCTGTGCATTCGATTTCCGAACTGGCCGATGCAGAGCCTTCAGCGGCGACTGCGTTCTGAGGGGGATTGTCCGCCGTCGCTGGCCCTGCATACCGGGGCACCGGGAACGACTGATCCCAAAACGCGCACGGCATCAGAGGCTGAGACAGATCTAAAATATCTGCGATCTGTGTTTCCGTCGGCCAGCGGAGGACCCGCTGTCGTTGCGGTGTCCCGCGAAGCGTGGATCGCCGGAGTTCGACCCGGGATGCCACTGGCTGAAGCGCGCAGCATGGCTCAGCCGCTGACCGTGCATCGCCGACAAGTTCAAAACAAGACGCGACGCGGCACGACTGAAGCAGCGGCAAAAACAACGGTCGTGTTTCACGAATGGACTCCTGTCTCCGATCGTCGCGCGCTGGCAGCGGTGGCTGAGATTACGCGCCGTTACGCGCCTGTGGTGGGACTGGACGACATGCCGTTACCCGACAGTCTGCTGCTGGACATCACCGGCTGCGGACAACTTTTTGGCGGAGAAGCCGCGCTGGCGGAGTTGCTGCTGCGGGACCTGCGACAGGCGGGCTGCAACTCGCGTATCGCAATCGCCGATACGATCGCCGCGGTGTGGGCGCTCACGCACACAGAACGCGACCGTCCGGAGGTGCGTCGCTCGTCCCAGTCATCACAGCGCAGGGCGTCACCGCGCGACGCTGACATAGCCATGCTGCATGAGCTGCCAATTCAAATTATTCCGCCTGGCCAGCAGCAGGAAGAACTGGCGCGGCTGCCAATTTCTGCGTCACGACTGCCGCTCAAAGATCTGCAGATTCTGGCTCACCTTGGAATCCGCTCGATCGGCCAATTGCTGGCACTGCCTCGCGAAGATCTGCCGTCGAGGCTGTCGGAAGACGCAGTGCTCCGGGTGCGGCACCTGCTGTCGATCACGGAAGAATTCATCGGGCCGCTCCTGGAATCTAATCCGGTCGCCGCCGCCTGGGCTTCTGAATATCCCGCCAAAACATTCGCTGACATTCGTCAGGTGCTGCAACATCTCGTGGAAAACGTCGCGGATCAGATCGACCGCCGTCGCGTGGCGTGCAGCATGATCGCCTGTGAACTGACGTCCGTGTCCGGAACGAAAATTCCACTCTCGGCCAGCGTTGTCAAACCCACTCAGTCTGCCGAACTGATGTTCGACGTGCTCAGTCTGCGACTGGAGACGCTGCCGCTGAGTGAACCGGTTGCGGCGATGTCCATGACCCTGCAGACCGTGCCGCTGCCAGTTTCACGGCAGCGAGATCTGTTTAGCCCAACCGAACACATTCGTCCGCAGGAAGAACTGGCGACATTGATCGCGCGTCTCAGCAATCGCCTGGGGCCGCAGTCCGTGAGCACTTTCCGAATTCAGGCAGATCCTCGCCCCGAACACAGCGTGACGCTGGAGTCCATTCTTCCGAGCGACAGCGGTGAATCGTCCTTGCCGCAATCAGAGCAAGTGCTCCAACGACTGACAGCACCGGATCTGGATGCGCTGGAAAAGATCGAACAGACTATCGCCCGCCCATTGCGGCTGCTGGCTGCTCCACAACAAATCACCGGTTGCGACGACTCGCAGCGACCTCCCGAACACATCAATGTGCTCGGGAAAGTCCGCGCGGTCATCGACTTCAGCGGGCCCGAACGAATTCAAACCGCGTGGTGGACCGATCAGCCGTGCAATCGCGACTACTATCGAGTCCTCATGGACTCTGGCAGTCAGCTCTGGATCTTCCGCGATCTGCAGACTGGAAACTGGTATCTGCACGGCGTGTTTGATTGACTCAGCGTTTGTAGCAGAAGTCGTGTGCCTTCTGGCCCCCAACTCTCACGACTCCGGTTACTTTTCCTCCGCCGGTTTCTCGTCGGACTTAGGCAACTCACGAATTCTGGCGTGGCGGATCTTTCCCGTTGTCTGCCATGTGGCGAATCCAAACGGTTTTGATCGATCAACTTCGAAACGAGTCCCGATCCGCTGGCCGGTCGTATCGACATCAACGATATTGTTGCCATCGATCCACGCGCCGATGTGGTTGTCCTCGACGACCAGCCGAATCTTGTACCACTGGCCTTTTTTGAAATCATTGTAGCTGGTCGTTTCATTTTCGGACGCATCCATCCCACTGAGACTGGACAACCCGCAAACGCCGCCGCCCCAGCCGCCGATGATGAGCGAACAATGAGAGTCTTTGACCGGGAACGTCAGACCCGCGAAGAAGTCGCTGCCCGCCGCGCGCTGGGCTTCGAACTGAACTTCGTAATTTGATTTGGGCAGCTTCTGCTCGGTATGAATGCCGGACAGATCGGCTCCCTGCGTGATCACAACGCTGTCTTCTTCAATGTAAACCTCGCCTTCGCCGCCGAAGTTCGTGATCTTCCAGCCTTCAAGGTCTTTTCCATTGAACAGAGGTCGCCAGCCGTCCTTGTCGGCTTCGCCCTTTTTCGGCTCATCGGTGGGTGCTGTCGCGTCTTCTACTTCGGTCGGCGTTTTAACTTTGTCGTCGGCAGGCTGTTTGTCGTCTGCTGTCGCGTACACACAATGCAGCGAAACGGCGGCCGTTACCAGCACAGACGCAAACAGACGGATGTGGGTCTTACTCATCACTGTTTCTCCTGAAATCTTCTGATCGGGGATGCAAGATCCCGTTGTTTCGGCGACCTATGGTACCGTCGGCAACTCGATGCGCGAAACGATTTCAGGTTTTGCTGCGATTCAGGCCAGGCGATGCCTGGGCCGCGTTCGCTATCGCAGTACGTTGAGCAAATTGTTGCGGTCATCGGTCCAGTACACCACGCGATGTGGCTCGCTGGAAGTGTCCGGACCGCACACGACATCCAGAGATTCGGCGTCGCGAGACAGCAGCATCCAGACCGAATCAAACGCCACGCCGGAATCCGCTCCACGGTCACATTCCTGCACGCGCGCGTCCAGTCCCGATTCCGCCGCCAGAGCCCGCACGACGGGCTCAAGATCGAAGTACGAGTTTGAGATATGCACGGCCAGAATACCGTCATCGTTCAGATGGCGCGTGTAGATCTGCATGGCTTCCGACGTGAGCAGATGCACTGGAATGGCGTCACCGGAAAATGCGTCCAGCACGAGCATATCAAAGTGCTGGTCCGCTTCACGCTCAAGAACCAGCCTCGCGTCACCGGCGACAACGTCAACCTTTGCGTACGAGTCGTCCAGAAATGTGAAGTGCTTTCGAGCCAGCGAGATGACGTCCGGATTGATTTCATAGAATCGCATCTCATCGCCTGCGCGCCCATAGACTGCCAGAGTTCCGGCTCCCAGACCGACGACGCCGATTCGACGTCCTGAAGTATTCTTGTCAGACAGCAGAGCTTTCCCAATGCCTGAAGAATACGAGTAATAGGTCGATGGTTCGCGACGTCCCTGCGGATCGGTAAACTGTCGTCCATGAACCACGCGTCCGTGGACCATGTCGCGCAGAGGTCGCTGATTTGTTTCCAGAATGTCGTCTTCAACACGCAGCACGCCGTAGAAATTGCGTTCCACATCCCGCACGTTGCTGGAATGCTGTGCGAAGAATGCAAAGTAGACAAAGAACAAACTGACGATCATGCTGCCAAACGATAGCGTTGTCGATTGTGGAACTCGCAGGTGAAATTTCGGATCGTTGCGCAGATAGGTTCCGACGCAAATCAGCAGGCACGCCAAGATCGCCAGTGGCAGCTCGAAATAGCCTCGGAACAATAGCGGTGCCAGAAGCCCAACGGCCAGTCCGCCCGCCGCTCCGCCTGCTGACATCGTGAGATAAAACGACGTCAGATGACGAGGACTCGGCTTCAGTCGCACCAATTCACCGTGGCACAGCATGCAGACGGCAAACAGATTGGCAAAGTAAAAAATAATCTGCGCGATGGCACCCAGAAAGCAGCCACGAGACAACATCATCATCGTCGTCACCAGAGTGAAGGCTGCGATGATGGTCATCGGACGTCGGTGATAGAAGCGATCAGATTCGAAGGTCAGAATGAAACTCAACAGATACAGCGTCAATGGAATGATCCACAGGAACGGGACCACCGCGATGTCCATGCAGACTTCATTTGTCGTCGCCAGCAGCATGACGGAAGGCAGCATCGCCAGCAGGAACCACCGCAACCGAGGCAATTGTGTATTTGGGGCATCCGCTTCCATGGCAACCGCATGTTCCGCATTGGTGCCTGTCGCCACTGTCGTGGCCGTCTTCCAGCCGCACATCAGACATGACAAGGCAAACACCAGGAACAACACCGACCACAGCCATGCCTGCGTGGTCGAGGAAAACATTGGCTCAAAAACAAACGGATAGGAAATCAACGCCAGCAATGACCCCGTGTTGGACAATGCATACAGTCGATACGGCGATGATCCCGGACAGGCCGTGCTGAACCATTTCTGCAGCAGCGGCCCCGTGGAGGACAGCAGAAAATACGGCACACCAACAGTCGCCAGCAGCAGTAAGGTGATCCGCAGTCCAGGTGCATCGTCGCCGACCGGCTTCCAGTCCGCTCCGGGAACGATTGGTAACGTCAGCGCCGCGATTGTCAGCAGCCCGGCGTGAATGCAGGCCTGACGCGAGACACTTTTGACGCAAGACAGCAGATGCGCGTAGGCGTAGCCTCCAAAGAGCAGCATTTGAAACACGAGCATGCACATCGTCCAGACGGCAGGCGTGCCGCCGAACCAGGGCAGAATAAACTTGGCCAGCAGCGGCTGTACTTGAAACAACAGAAAAGCACTCGTGAAGACGGTGACGGCAAACAGCAGGGAGCAATTTTGTGGGCGTCGATCTGTCATATCCGCGAATCCAGCACGATGAATTACCCGTTGCCTGCCACGCTCGGCGCAGAAAAGCAGCCGGCGTCGATGTCTGAAACGTAGCTTCCAAAACGCAACACATCGGAAGAATCTGCATTTTAGGCACAGATTCATTGTCGTAGCAGAGGACGTGAAACTTCTGACCCGCGCACCGTAGTGCCCTGTCACAGCTGGAATGATGGATCGGGTGGCCAGCGACTGTATTTGACGAACGTAACGATTCTCCCATCTCGGGCTGCAACCGTTTTGCGGCGCTGAAGCAAAAAGTCAACAGACTCGCCCGTCCGCGTGCCAGGTTGAATGAGCATCGCGCGGTTTATTGCTGTCTGATCAGCCGGAACGCGCTAGCGTCCGGTTCTTTGAAAACCGGGAGCTAGCGCTCTGCGGCTGATGCAGTCACGACACTCATTGACCGTTCGATGCCAGGTCGTTGATTTGTTATTGGAAATCCAAAGCGGGGCCGCAGCATGAATGAATTGTTGAAACGCCATCAAACGGTCGTCCATAGCGCCGCGCTGGTTGTGCTGGGCCTCGTCGCATTCTGGCAGTCGGTCGCGTTCGATTTCCTGAATTGGGACGACATTGCCTACGTTCAGGCAAACGAACTCATCCGCAGCTGGTCGCCCTCCAATTTGTGGGGCGTGGCGACGGAGACTGTGACCCGGAACTACGCGCCGCTGACGATCCTTTCGTTTCTCATCGACCATACGATCTGGGGCATGAACCCTTGTGGTTATCACGCCACGAACGTCATTCTGCATCTCATCAATGGCATCCTTGTCTTTCTGCTGTTGCGACAGCTCACCGGAAATGTCTTCGTCGCCTGGCTCACAGCGGCCCTGTTTCTGGTGCATCCGGTGCAGATCGAAAGTGTCGTCTGGATCTCCTCACGCAAGGGCCTGCTCTGCAGCGTCTTTATGCTCTGGGCCGCTATCGTCAGGCTGCGACCTGATGTTACGGCCAAACACGACGCCTGGTATGTAGGCCTGCTGGTCGCGGCGTTGCTTTCCAAAGCCCTGGCGATTGTGTTTCCTCCCATCGTGCTGCTTTATGATCTGCTCATCCGTCGTGAGAAATCGGCTGTGGCCATCGCGCGACAGGTGATTCCCGGACTGCTGACGCTGCTTCTGCTGTTGTACACAATGGGAGCCCAGAACACGGTGCTGGGCGGCGTTCGCGGTCACATGGAATTCAGTCTGCTGAAGATCATGGCGATCGATGTCACGATTCTGTGGCGGTACATCGGCATGTTGTTCTGTCCGACAAGCCTCAGCGTCATGTACGATCCGCCGACCAGCGGCATCGCCATTCAGGTTGTAATCGGCAGCCTTGCCTGGGCTGCGGTCGGCTATGGACTCTGGCGAATTCGCAAGTCGCAGCCGCTGTGGATTCTGGGAGCGCTAAGTTTTCTCCTGCTGCTGTTTCCGGTCCTGAACTTCTTCCGGATTACAACGCTGATGAACGATCGTTACCTGTATCTGCCCTGTATCGTCGTCTTTGCGATGGCGGCAGGAGCGATCCAGCGCGTCCTTAGATTTGTGGAAGCGGAATCTGCGGGAATGGTATTGTTTGTCGGAAACTGCCTGCGCGGTCTCGTTGCCGTTGCTGCTCTGGTGGCGTGCCTGACACTCACGCACCTGTATCTTCCGGTCTGGCAGAACTCGCAATCACTCTGGACGCACGCACTGCAGCATTCACCCAACATGCCCGTCCTGCGAATTCAGATGGCACTCACGGTGCATGCCACCGGGCAGACGCGCGAAGCGATTCGCCAGTTGCAGCTTGCACTGCTCCAGTGCCAGCCCGACGATCTGGACCGCGAACGGATGCAGCACATGGTCGAGGACTGGAAAATCGAACTCGCAGACCGCCGCTCCCAGCAAACTGAGGCCTCTGGCACACGCGTTCAATGACAACGACGCATGGAATTCGATAGACTGCGATTTTTCGCAACCGAGTTCTCCACCAGACAGACTGCCTTTGCCATGATGCAACATTACCGTACCCGGCGTTCGTTTTTGAAGTCCTCCGTCGCGTTCGCAGGAGTCGCTCCTTTGGTGACGGGCCTGCTTCAGGCGCAAACGAGCGAAACATCCGGACCACTGATGGCCTATGTCGGCACCTTCAGTTCTCCGCTGGGCGATGTTTTGCCGACTCAGGTGGATCTGCCGCCGGGTAATGGACGCGGCATTCACCTCTTTCAGGTCGATCGCGGCACCGGGGCGATGACTCCCGCTGGCATTTTTGAGATGGGCACAAGTCCAGGCTGCCTGGCTGTGAATACCGCCGGAACCCATTTGTATTCCGCCAATGAAACGGATCACGTGGGCGAACACAGGGAAGGCACGGTCAGTGCCTTCGCCATCAATCGGTCTGACGGAAAACTGGAGCTGCTCAACACGGTTGGCTCTGGCGGGGCTGGTCCGACTTATGTGAGCATTCATCCGTCCGGGCGGTTTCTACTGGTCGCGAATTATTTTGGTGGCTCAGTGTCGGTGTTGCCGATTCTTCCCGACGGTCGACTGGGCGAAGCCACCGACGTCAAAAACGACGCTGGCACGATCGGGCCCACCACGGCGGTCAACGCTCCTCCAGGCAGTTTTGCTTTCAGCGGTCATGATCGAACTCATGCGCACATGATTCAGGCCGACCCCGCAGGACGCTTCGTGCTGCACGTCGATCTGGGTCTGGATCAGATCTTCGTGTGGAAGTTCGACGTACAAAAAGGACTGCTGACTCCAAATGATCCGCCGACGGTTTCACTACCGCCCGGCGACGGACCTCGACATTTTCATTTTCATCCCAATGGCAAATGGTTCTATTCGATTCAGGAGGAAGGCTCGACCATTGTGCTGTTTGACTACGACGCCGCAGCGGGCCTCCTCGCGTCGCGGCAAACAATCTCCACGTTGCCGCCTGGATTTGTCGGCAGCAATTTCTGTTCTGAGATTCTGGTTTCCGGAGATGGAAAATTCGTCTACGCCGGCAACCGCCTGCACGACAGCATTGGAATCTTCTCAGTCGGCCCCACAGGCGAACTGACGCACCTCGGCGACGAATGGACTCGCGGTAACTATCCCCGCAGTTTCAACTTCGACCCGACGGGCCAGTTCCTGTACTGCTGCAATCAGCGAGCCGACAACATCGCCGTCTTTAAGATCGATGGTAAGAACGGCGGCTTGGATTTCACCGGGCATTATGCGGCTGTCGGCAATCCTTCGATCATTGTGTTCCTTGATCTCGCGAAGGTGCAATGAAAGCGGCGATGTGCTCTGGCGCGAGCGGCCTCGAAATTTATTTCCAGACGAGATTAACTGGCACAGTGACCATTTCGGGGGCGTCGCCGTCGAGGGCGTTGAGTGTGAGGACAGCCTTTTCGATTCCGGCCGTGGGCAGCTCGGTGAGCGACAACTGCACGCTGACAGTTTGGCGGTCGGAGCTTTGTCCGGGGGTGGAATCGTACTTTGCAAGGATCTCTGCGGGGAAGGTGTCGCAGTGAGTGACTTTCCAGCGACTGGGGAGATCAAACGTGACGACCGTTCCGAGGGACTCGGCGGGATTGTTTGCGTTGAGCACCATGCGTGCGGTTTCCGGGGACGCATGGACCGTGTCGGTTGGATCGCGTTTGTTGTCTCCCATCACGACCGGGATCTGGATCATGGGAAACAGGGCGTCGTCGGTGGTGACGTTGATGAAGCCTCGGTGACGACCTTGTGGAGGATTCTCACGGAACTGAACGGCGATCGAAGTGCGGCTGCCACCGTCTGGATTTGATTGGCCTGCAAGCTCGGCTGTGAAGAGCGATGATGATCCGGAGATGCCGGTGACTTTCATCGGGTGTTGCCGTTTCTCCGGTCGAAAGTCGGAGATCGCCACGACGTGTTGCTGATTCGGGACGGTCGCTCCCATCACCATGAGCACGCGAGGTTCAACGATGAGCGATTTCTCCGGCAGCACGGCTTTCACGGTCAGAGTCACCTGACGCGGCTTCGGATCGGTGTAATGAACTGTGACAAGGTATTCGTGAGGTCCGGAGGATTCATTGCTCAGCCGAATGGGGAGCGACAGTTTTTCGACAGCTCCCGGAGCGATCTCTTTGGCACTGATGCTCGGAGTAAGACAACCGCAACTCGGCATCATGTCGGTGATGTTGACCGTCTGCTTGCCGTTGTTGCGGAAGTAGAACATCGGCGTGAGCGTGGGCTGCTGAGCAACGGCGGTTGGGCCAAAGTCCGCGAGGTATTCGAAAAACACCAGCGCCGGGCGACTGGTGGTCACGACCAGTGGCGGTGCGGAGGAGTCGTTCGAAAAGCAGACTGCGGCGGTGAGGCATGGCAGAATGGTCAGCACGGCAAGGAACCAGATCGACGCGGAACCGGATGTCGCTGTGGCTTCGACTGTGGTGGTTTCGGTCGCGGCGGCCTTGTTTTTCTTCGCGGCACCCATGTCTGCATTCTTTCTGCCGGTCAATGAATCGCCATCACGACACCTGTGTGCCGTCGTCAATTGTGCGTGGTCCGGTGACATGTGTGAAAGGGTGAACGACGCAGTTTTCTCCAATCACGACGCTGCCATCAATGACGGTACACGGACGGACGACGGTATCTCTGCCGATTTTCGCACCGTAGCCGATTGTTGTCTGCGCCGGGTTTTCGATCGTTACGCCCAGCATCATCAAGTCGTTCAGAATTCGTTGCTGAATGCTGGTCTGCACTTCTGACAACTGCACGCGGGTGTTAACGCCGAGAGCTTCCTGGATGGTCAGACTGCAGCTGGCCGCGACTGTGTGGCCTTCGTCCATCAGAATCCGGGGACAGTCCGTGAGATAGTATTCGGACTGCACATTGTTCGGCTGCAGTTTTCGAAGGGATTGCAACAGGAGCGGCGTGTTAAAGGCATAGCAGCCAGTATTGATTTCTGTGATCAAACGTTGTTCGGCCGTCGCGTCCTTCTGTTCCACGATGCACTGAAACGCGCCCGAGGCGTCGCGGACGACTCGTCCGAGTCCGTCGTTGTTACTCGTTTCGGCGGTTCCAATCACGCACGCGGCGTTCTCGCCCGACTGCGCGTCGAGCAGTGCTTTGAGTGACGAGCCCTGCAGCAGCGGCGTATCACCGGCCAGGATGAGTACTGATCCTTCATGTCCGGCCAGTTGAGATTCGCACATCATGACAGCATGGCCAGTACCTTTTTGCTCGGTCTGCTCTGCAAACGTGACATCCGAATGATGGGACAGTGACTTGCGTACAAGATCGGCTTTGTGACCGACGACAACGACAAGCTTCGATGCACCGGCAGCCCGGGCCGCATCGAGTACATAGTCAATCATCAGGCGTCCACAGACGGGATGCAAAACTTTTGGCACGTCGGACTTCATCCGAGTGCTCTTGCCGGCTGCCAGGACGACGGCGATCGGAGCAGGTGATTTCAACCAGAAGCCCGGCTTCTCCGAGAAGCCGGGCTTCTTTTCGGGGTATGACACCATCTGCCGCTCCACTTAATACCGCAAACCAATTTGTCCCACGAATCCAGTGCCAAGGCCAAAGTCCGGCACCGCTGGGTTGTCGAACCTCGCGTGTCGATCAAACACCCAACCACCTTCAATAACCCAGCTGTACAGCCCGGCATCCATTTTCAGACCAAGCAGAATTCGCTTGTCATCCAGCTGGAACTGATCATCCGAGTTCACTCCAGCGTAGGTGCGGTTCACACCGTACGCTTCGACATGGTATTCGGCTCGGACGTAGATCCACTTCGACCAGTAGGCTTCATTCCCCAGAAACAGGCTGACGCGGGCTTCCGGATACATCAGCTGCCATTCCCAGTAATCATCGCGATAGATCAAACCGGCCCAGGGAATCACGAGATTTTGCACGCGATCCCAGTACTGAGCACCCAGTCCCAGAGTCCAGTATTGATCCAGTTGCATAAACAGAATCCCGCGACCGTCAAGCTGGAAGCCATTGCTGAACGTACCGGAATCGAAGTCGGTGTTGATCGATGGCGTAATGCCGAGGCTGATGCTGTACGGTCCGTTCTTTGGTGTTTCCAGCTCCAAATCGATTCCGAATCGGAAGACATTGTTTGGAAGATTCAGGGTGCCGCCGACTCCGCTCCAGTTTCGCCAGGAAAACTGGTTCGTCCAGTTCAAAATCCAGCCGGGCGCGACGGGCGAAGAATTGGCAAGTCGATAGTCAATGCCCCAGATGTCCAGGGCACCACTAACACCACCCGGTGTTCCCTCAACGGTGCCGTTCGGCAGCCACGATGCGTCAAGGCGGTTGCTCCACCCAAAGCGATAGGGATTCGCCGGGTTTGCTCCGTAGGCATACATTCCCTGCGGCGGTATGCCCTGTTGATAAGGACTGTATGGTGCATATGGGCTGGCACCAGGCTGACCGACAAATGGATCAGATGTGAGCGGTGGAGCGAATGCGTTCCATGTCGTCGTGTCCTCGTACGGCGGCATGGACATGTCGGGTGAAACAATCTGACCATTCATCTCCGGAAACGCGTTCGCAGGATCGGATGGCTGAAATGTTCCAGTCGATGGGATGGTGTTGGCGTCCGGCGGGATCGGGACTCCGTCGTCCTGAAACAGTGTCATCGCCGTCATCGTTGGTTGATAGATCGGCGACTGCCCGGCGTTCGATCGCTGATAGCCGCCCATCGGCTGTTGATAGTTGTACGCTGAGGGCGAAGGACCAGCCGGCTGCTGATGAAAGCCAGCCGGGTAACGGCCTGGGTTGTGGCCTCGAAGATTCTGGTACGCATCAGAGTTCTGATAACCGCCGCCGTAGGGTTGACCTGCCGGATTACCGATTTGCGCAGAAACAGTTTTCTGCGTTGACAGCAACAGAATTGCTGCGATCGCCAGGGAAGAAAAGTTCTTCACAGGATCACCTGCTGGGAGAGGAGAGAAGGACGAGATATTCGACAGGTTGCTCGACTGAGCTTTTCGGGCTGCGGCTCCCAAAGAAAATGGGAGAGAGGAGAGATCACTGGACGCAGCTTGAGTAGATTTCCGGGAATCATGCGGATTCGGCAAATGGCGTCAACACCAACTCAGACGCTCTGGCGGGTGATGACGCCTCGTTCGTCATTTTTGCAGCTTTTGCTGGTGTTCCTTCGGCTGAAACTGCCGGACGATTGAACTAACGTACAGTAATTAGCGATGGCTGTCGTCAAATCGAGACGCTCGAGTTGTCAAAAAAGAAGCGCACTTTGCACGGCTACCGGCGGACAGTGAACATCGACAGTATCGCCAACGGCACATTGCAGTGGCTGAGCATGGAGGCTGGACGTTTCGACGGCGTCCAATAGGGAGTGCGGCAGTTGGTCATATACCCAGAAAGAAGCCGGGCTTCTGGTAGTAAATCGTTTTCTGCCGCTCGTCGTAGCCCAGGCAAATGGAACCCGCAAGATTGATAAGCCCCAACCGGGGCAGACGTGCGCATTTGGTTACGTGGTTTAGTGAAATACGAATGGTCAGTCCGTTGGGCCGAAATCGCCGTACCAGCTGAAGCCCAGGAATCTCCAATACTTCTGTCAAATCTTGAAAAACTCCGGACAGTTCCCCTGCGAATGGCAACTCTAACATTGGAGCGGAATTCCTGCCGGGCGACGTTGAGATTCCTGAGGGAATTCCGGACGATTCCTTACGTATTGCACATCAACACGTCTGCGGAATGACTGCCATGCCATCGAACTCAAAAAACAGGAATTCCGAAATCGATCCATCCAACGCCAATCAGGTTCGAGCAGAACCTATGCCCGCATCCGCTCCGACAAAAAAACAGGACACGATGGTGAACGTCGATGCTGGTGTCGCGACACAGCCGAAGTCGCTCGCCGCACCAACTCCAGCTTTGCGGACGCTGGGGCGATACTCGATTCTGGGCGAACTGGGACGCGGAGGAATGGGTGCCGTCTATCTTGCCGAAGACAGTGTGCTCAAGCGCAAGGTCGCGCTGAAGATTCCGCAGTTTGAGCCATCAAAGGCCGAGCAGTTTCAAGCTCGGTTCTTGCGAGAAGCACAGATGGCCGCTCAGTTGTCGCATCCCAATATCTGCCACGTGCATGACGTCGGCGTGATCGATGGTCGGTATGTGATGGCGATGGAGTATATCGAAGGCAAAACACTGGCTGCGTTTACGAAGCCCGGAAAACTGCTGACAGAACGACAGGCGGTCCTGCTCGTGAAGAAGGTCGCCCTGGCGGTTGAGGCGGCTCATCAGAAAGGTCTGATTCACCGTGACCTGAAACCCGGCAACATCATGCTGCCAAAGCTCGATGCCATCCGTAAGACGATGGAACCGAAGGTCATGGACTTCGGGCTGGCCAAGAGCATGGACGCTCGGACGACTGAGCTCACAAAGAGTGGCATGATCGTCGGCACCCCGTGCTACATGTCGAAAGAGCAATGGTCCGGCAAAGACACACAACTGGGACCGCCGTGTGACGTCTATAGTCTCGGCATCATTCTGTATGAACTGCTGACGGGCACGCTGCCATACGATGTGGAAGATGGCGAACCGGCGACGGCGTGGTTTGTTAGACTCGTTACGGAATCCCAGCGCCGGCCCGGCGAACGCAAACCGGGCGTTCACGCGGATCTGGAAGCGATCGTGATGAAGGCCATCGCAAAAGAATCGGGCGATCGATTTGCAACCATGGTCGAATTCGCGGCAGCTCTGGATGGCTGGCTGAAATCGACGAATGCACCAAAGACGATGCCGAGCGGCATCGCTGCGGAATTCAATTTTGGCACACTGGAGGAACCGGTTGCTCCCCGCAGACTGAAGCCGTCTCGAAAAGCCACACCGCCCTCACGGACCGTCGTGATCGGCGGCCTTGCTGGAGCATTGGCGTTCGTCGTGTTTGGAATCATTCTCTGGTTCCGAAGCGGTGACGCGATTGTGAAGGTTGAAGTTTTGTCCGACGATGTGGCAGTCACGTTCCAGAACGAAACCCTGACACTCAAAGACGAATCGCGCGAGTTCAAACTCACCCCCGGCGACCAAACCCTGCACATCAAATCCGGCAATGTCGAATTCGACACGGAGAAATTCACGCTGAAGAAAGGTGACAATCCTGTGGTCACCGTGGAGATCGTCAGGGGCGAGCTCGTCGCGAAGCAGGGAGCGGAGGAAATCTTTCGCGGCAGCACTGCGGAAATGGATTCGGCCGGGAAGCAGCCCGTTATTGAGGTCATGGCATCGTCACCGGATTCCCCTGAACACGAGGCTACCGTCGAGGGTGTTTCAACAATCAGAGCACTCGCGGACTATACGTCGCGTTCCACCGGGATGAAGTTCTCGCTGATCCCGGCGGGGACGTTTCAGATGGGTTCTCCGGACACTGAAGCAGACCGGCAATCGGATGAAGGTCGGCAACACACAGTTCAAATCACGCGGCCGTTCTACATGGGTGTGTATGAAGTCACGCAGGGCGAGTACGCCAAGGTGATGGGAACTAACCCCAGCCATTTCAGTACGGTGGCGGGGCACGACACGAGCCGTTTCCCGATTGACAATGTGTCGTGGTACGACGCGGTTGAGTTCTGCAACATGTTGAGTTCACAGGACGGCCTGCCAGCATACTACACATTGACGGATGTGACGCGATCCGGTAGTGAAATCATCTCAGCAATTGTCTCCATGCCCGACGCGGGCAATGCGGTGACGGCCACCGGCAAGACGGGTTATCGCCTGCCGACGGAGGCGGAATGGGAATACGCATGTCGAGCTGGCACGACGACGGCATTCCACTTCGGCAATGTTCTCAACGGCAGCCAAGCTAACGTCAAGGGTAGCAAACCCTATGGAACAACGGTCCAGGGACCGTACCTTGAACGATCGACGACGGTAGGTTCGTATGCGCCGAACGCCTTCGGCTTGTACGACATGCATGGGAATGTTGGTGAATTGTGTTCCGATTGGTACGGTTCGACTTCGTATGCCTCATCGCCCCAGACCGATCCGTCTGGGCCGTCTGGGCCGTTAAAAGGTTCGTCCCGCGTGGGCCGTGGCGGCTGCTCGAGCTACTTCCCGGCCCATTGCCGGTCGGCACGCCGCCACGGGTACGGTTCGTCGCTCCGCGACTGGCTCCTGGGCTTCCGCCTGACCCTGAGTGCGTCTGGCCAGTAGACCGAGGCTGGAGCGACGGGGAGCGGAGCAGGAAGTGGACGCCCGCAGGGAGCGAACGGAGTCACAACATGAGGTGCCGTAACGGAGTGCGCAGCGAGGATGCAGCAGCACGCCATGCCGACATGAACCCCATGTCCCCTACGCCGTGAAGGATTCTACCAATGAAAAGACCAGTTTACATGTGAGATCCGAATGCGATTCAGGCCCTGCGGGCCGACACAGCCTCTGCCGGTGGCGTGAGCCACCGGAGTGGTCCAATACCGCACAAAAGGCCCGAAGGGCCGACACAGCAATGACTGCGGCCGGAATCGGTGTCGGCCCTCCGGGCCTTTCAAGTTCCTTTTGAGCACGACCGGGGCCTGACGGCGCCGGCAGAGGCTATGTCGGCCTTCCAGGCCTGAATCACACTGCTACTGTTTCTAATCCCTGTGTTTTTCCGGTCCAAAATCCTTCACGGCGTTGCCATGTCCCGCGCCAACCTGTTTCCGGGCCAAAGGCCCAGCCATTCCAATAGCCTGGGGCAACGCACCAGGAAAAAGAAACCCGCCAGATTGATGAGCCCCAATCGGGGCGGACGTTCCTCTATGCGGATGTTTTAAAAACTTGTGGAGAATCCCCGGACAGATTCGGTTGAGATCGCCACTTCGTTTGTAGAGGCACAAATTTGCGGGTCCGGCTCACCTGAACGCCGCGACCGCAAGTCCATTCTTTTTTACAAAGTGGGATCGATATCATGCTCTTCAAAGCCCGGTTACTGTTGGTGGCTCACGCGAGTTTGTTTTTTGGGGCAGTGATGTCGGGAGCGATCCTGAGTGAATCGCTGGCCACGCATCGGCCACTGAACCTATGGACATGGTCCTTCTTTGGGGCTATCTGTATCGTGGAAATAGCGTTGGCCGGGATGCATGCACACCATCACGTTCCCTCAGCATCCGTTGTTCCAGCATCGAAAAGACGTATTTCAGCAGGATCGCAGAGTCTTTCGCTGCGTCCAACAGAACTCGCGGAATCACTCCGACTGAGCCATGGCAGTCCCGATACCGCCGCGGCGGATGCCAATGCTCAGACATGCGCCAGACCTGAACAGACTGGTTGGCGGAATCGACGACAACGTCTTGAACGCATGTCGCACGAAGAGCGAGACTGGCACTGGCTATCCGGTGTCTATGAGCCGTGCTCTTGACCTTGGCGAGAAATGGACAAATGGCCAGCCAAAAATACTCCCAAGTCAAAATCTGCAAAATTCAACAAATAGTGCGGACAGTACGGACGGTGATGGCCACTATTACAGGGTACGCTCCAGTCGAATTGTGGAACTGGAATTCACAGAGGCGGCAGGATTTCACGGGAACCAGCGACTGATGGTAGAAAACTCCAAAAAACAAGCGGATCGAAAAGTGGCCGC
>JBBQSE010000011.1:0-46190 GCA_038214195.1 Planctomycetales bacterium | reverse complement strand
ATTGGCCACATCGCCAATAATCCGCAGCGCGGGTTCGTCACGGAAGTCCGGTGATCCAGCCAGCAACGCAATGTCCTGCCCTTCGTCGGCACTGCGGCGAACCGTCCACAACAACATTCCGACCGCGACAATTGCGAAGAGCATCGCGGTCGTTTCCATCCTCGCCCAACCACTACGGCGAAACCTCAGGGAGCTGAGCAGTAGCACCGTCGCCACCACGATTGGCAACAGCGTCGGCACCGGAAACCCGTCGGCCAGCCACACCCCGGTCGTCAGCATCGCGGCCGCAGTCATCGAACGCGGCACTGGGGGGATTTTCCAGAATCCAGTCAACACACGTCCGGTTTCAGAAGGCCGTTCGGGATTCTGCAACTGTGGCCTCACATTTCACGGCGTCGCCCGTCGAGAATTGGCTGCAGTTCATCGACAAAATCGTGAACGTCCTGGAACTCACGATAGACAGAGGCGAAACGCACGAAGGCCACTTTGTCCAGATCCTTCAGCGCACTGAAGACCAGTTCGCCGATACGTCGGGACGGGACTTCGCGTTCCCCGTCTTCGTACAGCGCGGCTTCAACATCGCCGACGAGCAAGTCAATCTGCTCCGGGCTGACTGGACGTTTGTAGCACGCCACTTCTACGCCGCGGCGGATTTTTTCGCGGTCAAACGGCACGCGCGAACCGTCTTTCTTGATCACTCGAATCGGCGATTCTTCGATCTTTTCATAAGTCGTAAATCGTCGTTCGCAGCCGAGACATTCTCGACGGCGGCGAATCGAAAAATCCTGACTGTTTCGCGAGTCAATGACTTTTGTTTCGTCATGTTTACAAAACGGACACCGCACGCGAAAGATCCTGAACAAATGTGGCGCCCGAAGGTGCAAACGCCTTGCACGCCGGTCCGGACGGCGGCGGTATTCTATCCGAACCGGGCAGGTCAGTTGCAACCATTAACGTGAAACGCCTGTGTTTTGGTGCCGGAAGCTGGGCTGGACACAAATCAAGCATTTCGGCAAACTCCGCCACTCTCACCCCGCAGCATCTCCTTTCTCACTGCTGCTCCGCTCGTCTATTCCCGTCTCTCCTCTCCCCTCCAAATCGCTGGTTACCTGTCATGACGCGACTGGCCATTGCCGTCAGCTGTTACGCAGTCATCTTCGCAGCGTCGCTGTTGAGCGCCCTGCTGTTGCGGTTTGACTTCGAATTGACTGATTATTCTGTCGGTGTGTTTCGCGACAGTGTGCTGATCCTGGTGCTGCTGAAAATCGTCGTCATCTTGTTCTCGCGCGACTGGCAGCGACGGATGCGGTATTCGACGGTCCATGACATTGCCTGGTCGGCCGGGATTTGTCTCAGCTGTGGCGTGCTGGTCAGCGCACTGCAGATGGCGCACGAGACAATGCCTCAGATTCCGCGCAGTGTCATCGCGATGGATACGCTGATTTCCGCCGGCGCACTCGCCGCTGCCCGAATTCTTTTACATTCGCTGCGGACACTTCGAAACAGGAATCGAAATTCGAACGCCGCTCGGACGCTGATTTATTCCTGCGGCTCCGAAGCTGCGAGTCTGACCGCGACGATCCAGACAAGTTCGTCTCGACTGCGTGTTGTGGGAATAGTGTCTCCGAAGAACCTGATCCGGAATTCGGTCATCGCCGGCGTACCAGTCTACGACGCGGCGCTGGGACTGGATTCAATCATCAATAAAGCGAACGCAGAAGTGCTGCTGATCTCGTCACGACTGCCTGGGCGCACCGTCCGTGAAGCGAGTGAAGTCTGCCTGCGAAACGGTGTCAGCGCGCACGTTGTCCCATCGATTGACGAAATCCCCTCGGGGCGATTTGAGCTCAAGATGCGGGAGATCACCATTGATGACCTGCTTCGCCGTGAACCCAATCAACTCGACATGGCGGGCATTGGCACAATCCTGCGCAGTCGCGTCGTCATGGTCACAGGAGCCTCCGGCAGCATTGGCTCAGAAGTTTGTCGTCAGTTGCTGGACTTTGGCGCTCGAAAAATCATTCTTCTGGACCAGTCGGAGTTTGGCATCTTTCAGATGGAACAGGAATTTCTGGCACTGCGGAAAGATCCGGCCCGCATGCTGCCCCAGATGGAATTCATCGTGGAAGACATCACCGACAAGGATGCCATGACACGGATTTTCATGCTGCATCGCCCGGCGGTTGTGTTCCATGCCGCCGCCTACAAGCATGTACCGCTCATGGAAAACAATCCACAGGCAGCCGTCCGAAACAACATCTTCGGAACCCAGGTGCTGGTCGATGTCGCTGATCGCTTTGGCACCGAACGCTTCGTCATGATCTCAACCGACAAAGCCGTTCGGCCAACCAACGTCATGGGCGCGACAAAACTGATCGCCGAGCAGTACCTGCATTCCATGGCCACCCGCTCAAAGACAAGATTCATCACAGTTCGATTTGGTAACGTCCTGAATTCTGCTGGCAGCGTGGTGCCTACTTTTCGCAAACAAATCGAAGAAGGCGGTCCGGTCACGGTGACGGATCCCGAAATGCTGCGTTACTTCATGACGATCCCGGAAGCGGCGCAACTCGTCCTGCAGTCCGGCGCGATTGGCGAAGGCGGCGACGTGCTGATTCTGGACATGGGCGAACCGGTGCGTATCGTCGATCTCGCCAAAGACATGATCCGACTGTCCGGCCAGCGCTATCCCGATGACATCGACATCGTGTTCACCGGACTGCGACCCGGAGAAAAACTCTACGAAGAATTGTTCTACGAGACCGAACAAAACGCCGCTCGAATTCACGAAAAGATCTTCCGTGCTCCGCGTGAATCCGACACGATCTCAGCTACGATGAAAGAAGAGATGCAGCAACTGGCCGAACATCTCAACTCCAGCCGTGAAGAAATGCGTGAGATTCTGTGGCAGGTCACTGCCCGCATCGTCGAACGCAGTTCGACGCAACCTGTTGAATCGACCAAGATACGGCGCACCGCCGCGTAGACACACGACCGGATGTCCCTTCTCCCCCCGAGATCCAATGGCGTGGACTTAACGACGGTTTTGTGAGCGGCAAGGCGCTAGCCGCCGGTTTTGCCAGCGTTTTAGCCCGTACCACCGGCGGCTAGCGCCTTGCCGCTCACTGAGTCCACGCGATTGCCCCCGAGATCGGGGGAGAAGGTAACCGCAGGCCGGATGAGGGGGCTGACGCAAATCAGAAGCCCGGCTTTTTGATAAAGCCGGGCTTCTTTCAGGTGCAGATGCGGACGAACCCAATTGCTACTTCTGCAACAGCACGTTCACGCCCTTCTTGTTCGACAGCACGATATCCGGCTTCTTGTCGCCGTTCATGTCGTGAATCTCAAACTGAGTTCCCACGCCCGTTCCCAATCCCGCCGTGATATGGTGTGGCGTGATTTTCGGAGCCTGACCTTTTTCCCGCACAACTTCGTACCAACACATCACGACCGGATCGTGGGCACCGGGATCGCCACCGTTGTGAGCGAAGAAACGTTTGCCTGTGACATAGTCCAGCTGCCCGTCGCCATTGACATCCACTGTTTCCACAGCGTGGGTCTGCGAAAACGAGTTGTCTATCTCGTGCAGCGTCCATGGGCCGTCACCGGTATTTTCCACCCACCACACGCCAAACGCATGTGCTGACGAGATGAACAAATCCATGTCGCCATCGCTGTCCAGGTCATCGGCATAGATGTTCGAGATCGCAGGCAGCGGGGATTCGCCGTCCGCCGTTTTGACTCGAACAGGATGAAACGCCCACGGCTTGCCATTGAGAATGTCGCCGGGATTCTGCCACCAGCCGTGAGCGATCAGGATGTCACGGTGCCCGTCGCCATTCATGTCGCCGACTCCCAGCCCGTGATAATACTTGAACGTGCCGTTTTCGTTGGGATTGCCAGGTTCGCTGATCGCATGAAATCCAAAGGACTCGGCTGACTTGTCAGGGGCCGGTATGGAATTGAAACCCATCTGCGCTTCCGGCTGTGAGCCAACAATGATCTCAGGGATTCCGTCACCATTCAGATCTTCAAACTCTGGCGACTCATTGCAGGCGCTCGACCAGATCACATGCTGCTTCCACAGTGTTTCATTTCCGGGGCCAGGATTTTGGTACCAGTGGTAAGGATCCCCCGGAAACCCGATGATGATGGCATCCGGCAAACCATCACCGTTCATGTCATGCGCAAAATTGGCGAAGCTGTTGCTGTAGCCAACGCCAGCGACGAATTCTCCTGGCATTCGGATTTCATGGATCTTCCATGCTGTACCATCGGCGTGATTTTCTGAGCCTGCCTTTGGAGCTTCATACCAGACATCTCCCGCAATCACATCGAGCGTACCGTCCTGATTCAGGTCTGCAGCGGTCACACCTTCCGAACGAAACCGTTCGTCCAGTTTCACTCGAACCCAATTGTTGTCATCGTCAGCATTCAGCACGGGCAGGATCAGCGCCGCGAGTGCAAACGCTGTTAGTCTGGTCTTCATGGCGGGTCTTCTCCGGAGCCGTTCAGCTCGTCATTCAGGTTGAGTGGAATCGACAGCGAGCGTTTCATGTCACGCGGATTTTGTCTGTCGTGGGCCACAAAGGCTATCCGACGCCACCCCAACCGGTCAATGAACCGACCATTGTAGCCGGACCTGTCTCAGGTCGGGACCACCGTTCGCCAAAAACAATGCGAAGGGATCCCGATTCGAGACGAATCGGGCTACAATCTCTCACCATGCCAACCCCTGAAGAAACCGAATCCAACCTCCGCCTGCATGTCGATCGACTTGCGGGCCTGATTGGTCCACGCACGCTCAAGCGACCAAAAACAATCGAAGCTACCATCGGCTACATTCGCGGCCAGTGGAATGACATGGGCTACTCGGTCGCCGAAGAAACTTACGACGCGATCGGTGATATCGCGACCAATCTGATAGTGGAACAACCCGGCGGCAAACGTGGCGACGAGATCATCCTGCTCGGCGCGCACTACGACACCGTTTCCACAACACCCGGTGCCGACGACAACGCCTCCGCCGTCGCCGTGCTGCTGGAAGTCAGCCGTTTGCTGAAAGACCACGTCGGTTCACGCACCGTCCGATTCGTTGCCTTTGCCTGTGAAGAGCCGCCCTATTTCAATTTCGATTCCATGGGCAGCCAGCATAACGCCCGCGAAGCCCGCAAACGCGGCGACAAGATCATCGGCATGCTCTGCCTCGAGATGGTCGGTTACTTCCGCGATGAAGTGGGCTCACAGGCCGTTCCACCAACGATCCCAAAGTTCCTGCATCGCTTCTTTCCGCAACGTGGAAACTTCCTGGCCGCTGTCGGCAACCTCTCGTCGTGGAAACTCGCGTGGTCCTTCCGCCGCGGCTTCAAGCGAGGCACACGGCTGCCTCTGCTCTCGCTCGTGCTGCCGGAACGAGTCAACGAAATTCGACTCAGCGACAACAGCTCATTCTGGGACCAGGGCTACCCGGCACTCATGCTCACCGACACCAGTTTTCTCCGCAATCCCAATTACCACATGGCCTCCGATTTGCCCGAGACTCTGGATTACCAACGCATGACTCAAGTCACCGAAGGCGTCGCCACCGCAATAAGACGATTGCTCCGCTAGGCCGAGACCATAAATTCGCGCTAAGACCAAAAGCATTGAACCACGGATTACGCGGATATCACGGATGGGGGGAATTCGTTTATCCGAATCATCCGCGCAATCCGAGGTTTCTAATTCTCCCTCTGAAACCGACCTGGCCGAATCGGCGCTGCGCTTGATCGAGCCTACCGTGGTCACTCCCCATCGAACGCCTTTTGCAGAACCGCAGCATCCAATTTCGTCATCTGCCACAGGGCCTCAAACATCCGCTGAATCTTTTGCGGATCGGATGACTTCAGCCATTCACCAAGCTGCGACGGAACGACCTGCCAGAACATGCCAAACTTGTCCTGCAGCCATCCACACTGCACTTCGCGACCGCCGTCTGTGAGCTTCTCCCAGAGCGTGTCGATTTCCAGTTGCGAATCGCAGCTGATCGCCAGCGATATCGCTTCGGTGAACTTCCAGTCCTGTCCAACATTGAGGGCGACAAAGTTCATTCCCGCCATTTGAAATTCGACAGTCAATACACTGCCGTTCCCAGGGTTGGTGACCTTCCGGAGAATCTTCGAATCCGGGAGCACGGATACATAAAAGTCCGCCGCCTCGTCTGCCTGGTTCTTGTACGACAGGAATGGTGTGATTTTTTGTGTGAGCTGCATGAGATTCCTCGTTGATTGTTGACGCGAGTCAAGTCGATCTGCTGAAGGAAGGGTCTGACCGGGCGTGAATTGTGGACAGAAGCCCGGCTTTTTCAAAAAGCCGGGCTTCTATTACAACGCTACGGCCCGTCCGGAATTTCAGGCTCAACAAGCAGCGCGAGCAATGCCAGTGACTCCTGCCAGCCGAGATAACAAAACTCGGTCGGGATCGCGACGGGCAGCCCTTCCTGCACGATTTCCAATTCTGTTCCACACGCCACTTTCCGCAGCGTGATCGTGACCTGCATCTCGCCCGGCATATTGGGATCTTCAAACTTATCCGTGTACCGGATCCGTTCGTGCGGGCTTAATTCAACGTACGTGCCGCCGAACGCATGAACCTTGCCGGTCCCAAAGTTCGTGAACGACATCCGGTATCCGCCGCCCACCCGGGCATCCATGCTGTGGATCTTGCCAGTGAACCCATTTGGCGGCAACCATTTGACCATCGCATCAGGATCAAGAAAGGTGCGGTACAGGCGTTCCGCCGGCGCGCGAACCACGCGGTGCAGTCGGATGGAATTGGTTGCGTTCGACATGACAGGTCTTTGCTTCTGAGTGAGTCCGGTTCTGTGAAAACCGGAAGCTAGCGCTCGGGGGCTGATTTCAGTTATGACATTTATTCACCACTCGATTCTAAGTCAATCCAGCAATCCACGTTTGCGCAATGACGACTTCAAATGATTCAGCGTCGGGTACTTTTTCGCCAGATGCTGAGCCTGACGCCGAGCGATCTTATCACCTTCGTCTCCACCAACCGCTTCACGAAGATCAGCCAGAATATCTGCGGCGGCTATGTAGTTGTCAGTCCCGCGAGCGTCCGCCAGCTTCTCGGCTTTTGCCAGCCATGTTGCTGGTGACGCAACCATCTCTTTCATTCTCACCTGCCGTTCTTTCTCGACCTTCGCCGCTTCGCGCTTTGCTTCTGCCTCAGCCTTGCGTTTGTGGATCGCGTTCTCCTCTGATCTCAGGACTTCGCATGTTTCGAGCAACTGACGGAACGTTCTCTTCTTCTCCGAATTCGGCCATGGGATCGGTGACTGTGAGTTTCGAATTTCTTCCATCGTCTCCGCTTTTATGACCTGAGAATCCTCAACCAGAAAGCGCATCAAGAGAGACTTCGATCGCGTGGCACTCAACGACTGCACCCAGTCTTCCAGCATCTGGTCTTGTGAAGCGCCGGCTGGCGCACGGTCAACACCTTCGGCAGCAGCCTTCAACAATAATGTGTCGAGACCAAAAAACGTCAGCAGATTCTCACTGTGACCTGTCAGTTCCGCCATGCCATGCGGCACCGGAGGCTCAATCGTCTCATCGGGATCGTTGTAGTCATCATCAGCCGCACACAGCCATAGCAGGTACAACGCCCGCAGATCTCCTGCCATCAGCCTTTCGCGAACCTGAACGGCAGCGTCAACGTACTGGTCAAACTCCCAGGCTTCGGCCATTTCTCCCGCTTCGTGAAAAGGACAGAGCGCCAGTATTCCGCCCTTCCCTTTTGCATCCGTGCTCCACTTCAATCGTTCGCCATCCACAAACTCCGACCAGACATTTTTCTCAAACGGCAATCCAGACGGCAATCGCAACCTGATCTCACGCACACCATAGTTTGCGTACTGCAGAAACACATCAAATCCATTCCGCAGCAACCCGTCAACATCCCCGCGAAAGTCGCTGTAGTGATACTCCACCGTCAACGCCCGCCGAGACACCTCCGCCCGCGACGACTGCCGCTGCGCGAATTCAAACTGCTTGTCATTCAGCGGCCGGTCAACCGCTTGAAATTCGATGTATTGGTATTCACTCATAACGAATTCCTTGTTCCATTGTTAAATTCTTCGCACGATTGGTGTTCACCGCACAGCGATCAGATCTGCCATCATTTCGGCGACCGGGGGACGTCAGTCCCCTGATGACACAGCTCCAACCGGAGACGCACATCTCCGACTCGCCAGCCTCACGACTCGCCCAGAGAAATATGAATTGTATTCATTCGATCCCGCGCAACGAAACGTTCAGCAGGAGGCAGCAGAGGAAACGGAGAATCCGCAATGTACTCCGATCGTTCTGTTACCGCCTGTAAAATGAAATCGACCGCAACTTCCATTGCCCACCTCATGGCAAAACGCGGTAAATGTCTCTGCGGAACAAATTGCGGTTCTGCGCTAAATGAAGTGCGCAGTCTGGAAATCGAGGATTCCATGGACTGGCGGACGTCAACCGCAAGGGGAATGTTTTTCTTCCGCCCCTTGCCGGCTCGCCCGGCAGGAACGGAAGTTTTGAAATTAGCAACGTCAGCCTCAACACGACCGCTCCCCTGCCCAGCTCGCCTGGCAGGAAGCCAAGTTGCATAGCGGTGCGTCAGGATTCATCGAGCAAAACTTTCCGTTCCGGTTGGGCAAGCCAACCGGGGCGACCTCGCGCTCGTTCCCGTTGTCTAATCACAAAACGTTCGCTCGTGCCAGGCAAGCTGGCACGGGGCGGAAGCAAACCCACCGCCATACCATTTGCCTTCAGTATTTAAGCTTGCGGTTGCTGCGATTTGAAGCGACTTACAGCATATCGGTATGCTGGCCAGGAGTGAAACAAAGTCGTATCCTTTCCCAACCGCAGATTCGTGAAATAAAGCTGAGCAATACTCAGATCACAACCCAAAGAATTTCTCGATGGTATCGACATTTACGTGGCTGGATTACTCGGAAGTCGAGCGTCGTAAGATGCTCGATGTCATTGATTTGTTTGGCGAAAAGACGACTCGCGATGAGTCGGGAATTGGCGGCGTCAAACTTGAAATGCAACGAGAGTGGCGAGTAAGTAGGAACGACGGGTGAATCTGGTTAGCGTCGGCAGTGACGAAACAAACCATTGCCAATCAGACGAGCCCAGCCGATGCCCAAACGTTTTTCGTTCTTCCCGATAGAAAGTGAACCAAAACTTTTCTATTTGAAGTTCGCGGTTCCCCGCTTCGGTCGATGTGACCGGAGCGTTTCGGCATCGGCATCTTCGACGCACCGGTGCGCGCCACCGACGCGCGCCATGACACAAATCCGAGTGCATTCGGTGTGTCGGACGGAACGGCGGCAAACAAACATCGTTTCCTGTATCGATCGTAACCACGTCGTGACCACCGAAGCAGCTCAGGGCCAGGAACCGGTAGTTAATTCACGGGACGTGAGCGGAGCAGGCTACGAGATCTCGTATCATCAGGACAGTGGGTGTTTGGCCATCGCAGATACCAGCCCGGCCTGGCGGCGTTCGGACGCAAAGGTCGCCAGAGTGTTAGTCTTGTTCCAGTCTTGGCAGAGAAATCCGCGTGGATGCAGCTTGATTGGTTGATCGGTTGATTGCTGCCTGCAGGGGGTAGATTGGCAAACGTGTGTAATGACTTGTATCATCTCCGGGCTGCCACACAGCATCTGTGAATTGACTCACTGTAGAACTGGTTTCCAGCAAATGGGTTGCTCATGCCAATCGACCTGATCATTACAGCCAGCACCGAACAGGGGACGGCTGAGTTTCGTCTTCTGGACGACGCCGGCAACCAGCAGGCTTACCGTCAGACCGACTTCCGCAACATCAGTGTCAGCCGTCAGCGGGGGCTGTTTGACCTGCGGGATCACCTGCGTAACTACGTCGAAGACGGTCGGGAACAGGCGGTCGTGCGCGACATCGGTGTCTGCATCGCAGAAGACGTGCTGGGGCAGGACATCTTCAAACGGCTATGGAAATCAGACTCCCAGCGCACGCTGCGGATCCAGTTGCCGGGGGCGGAGGACGAAAACAACCACCTCGCGTCCGCACTGGCTCGCGTCCCGTGGGAAATCGCCCGACCGGATGTCGATCAGCCAACGCTGGGTGAACGCAATCTGCTGGTGCGGGTGGTTCACGACATGCACGCCGCAGCATCGCAGCCGCTGCAGCTTGCCGACAACGAACCTCTGCGCGTGTTGTTCGTGTTTGCTCAGGCCCTCGGTTCGGCTCCGCTGGGAGCCCGGCGCGAGCGACGGGACCTGCTCGACATTTTCCGAAAAGAGATCTATCCCCAGCGTCAGGTTGTCGCGCACTTCCTCACGCACGGCGTCACGCGCGAGCGGCTGACGGATCAGATTCAGGAGTACGGCGGCTATCACGTGGTCCACTGGAGCGGCCACGGGCATTTGAACCTGCTGGAACTCGCCCGGCCCGGTGGCAAGTCGGATGTGATCTCCGGGCAGGATCTGCTGGGCCTGTTCAAGAAAGCTGGCGGGTTTCTGCCGCGGCTGTTCTTCCTGAGCGCGTGCCACTCGGGCGAGATCGCGCGGGTCAAAGACTGGGTCGGTTTCTTTGCCGTCGCTCAGGGCCGGGAGCCCGACAAGGGCACGAAAGATGGCACCGGTGCCGAAGCCGGTGCTGAGTCCGGACTGAAGAAGATCGACCTGGAAGAACAGCCGGGATTCACGGGGACTGCTCATGCCCTGCTGCAGGGAGGCGTCCCGTCGGTCGTCGCCATGCGGTACGCCGTGGGCGACGAATATGCGCGCGAGCTGGGCATCGGCTTCTACCGGGCTCTGCTGGCTCACCCGCAGCCGAAGAACGTGGCGGCGGCGTTGACGATGGCGCGTCAGTCGCTGCTGGATGGACAGAAATTCGACCTCGCCCGCTTCCATATCTGCGACCACGCCACGCCCGTGCTGTACGGCGAGGAACAGCCGGGACTTGTCCTCACGCCCGGCCGCAGCCCGGACCTCAACCCGCCGAATCCGCGACTGCACGATATCATCGAACTGAACACCGCGAGTCACGAACACTTTGTCGGACGTACGTGGGAGCTGACCGGGCTGGGATCGGACTTTATCGGCTCGCGCGCGGGCGATGAAACGCGGCCAGTGGCGGTGATCACTGGTCTGGGCGGCATGGGCAAGACGGCTCTGGTGGCCGAATCGCTCGCGTTGTGGCAGACCCGGTTCGACTGGGTGCTGCTGTATCAGGCCAAACCGAACGCCTTGGGTTTCGACGCGACGCTGCGGGACATCGATCTCAAACTGCGCGGCGAACTTGGTCGTTACCACGACCACGTGAAACAGCGACCCGCCGACGCCATCTACCGCGACGCCACGGCAGATTTCACCGGCCCCGAGCGTCTGAAGCGGCTGACAAAGAACCTCGTTCGAGCGCTGCAGGACGAAGCCATTCTGCTGGTCCTCGACAACTTCGAAACCAACCTAAAACCCACAACCTCCGGCGCGCCCGGCGAGCCCACTGCGTCAGCTGTGGGGTCTCATCCCACCGCGTCATCCAGCACGCACACATCCGTTGACACTGCTGGTACAAACCGCACGGCTGACGCCGTGGGCTCGCCGGGTGTTTCGCCGGTTTGGTCTTGTCAGGATCCCGCGTGGGACTACTGCCTGCGAACGCTGGCTCGCGAACTGCAGGGCACTCGCTCGCGCGTGCTGATCACCTGCCGCCGCCCCCTCGCAGCGCTTTCCGGCGAGCCCACACGAACCGGCGAGCCCACTGCGTCAGCGGTGGGGTCTCACCCGACCGCGTCATCCAGCACAAACGCAACCATTGGCAGTCGTGCTCCAAACCGCACGGCTGACGCCGTGGGCTCGCCGGGCTCTGGGGCATTCGTCGTGGGTCTGGGGCCGCTGCCGGCTGGTGAAGCGGCGTTGTATCTGCGGGCACATCCCGCGCTGAGCCGTCTGCTGTACTCGGCCGAGCAATCCGACCGACTGCTGGCCATGCGGCTGCTCAACGCCAGCCGGTTCCATCCGCTGCTGATGGACCGTCTGGCGAAACTGGCCGGACAGCCGGATTTGCGACCGCGCCTGCTGCAGGCACTCGACACGCTGGAGCAGTCTAAAGGCTACGGCCAGCTTCCCGAATTGTTCGCCACAAACCCGGGCGATGCGAAAGAACTGGCGTACCTGGACGACGCTCTGGCCACGTCGCTGGACCAGCTCATCCAGCAGGCTGGCCCGAACGCTCGGCTGCTGCTGTGGATCATCGCTCTGGCCAACGAACCAGTAACGCTCGGCCTGCTGACTGGTGTATGGAGCGGCGAAGAAGACCCGCAGAAAAAGCAGCTTCGGCAGATCAAACAGTTGTTCGACATGCTGCCGGAGTTGCCGCCGGAGATGCAGGAAAAACTTAAGGCGATGCCGCCTGAATTGCGTGCGATGCTGAACGCCCTGCCGCCGGAATCCGCCGCCGAACGTCCGGCGATCGGGTCGCTGCTGGAGCAACTTGTCAGCGTGGGACTGGCGACGCAGGAACACGATGCCCCCGACGATGCGAATCCGCTGGTCACCTGCCACGAACTGGTACGCGAGCGGATCACCGCATGGATGGAGCAGCATCCATCCGACCAGTCAAGTCTGACGCCCGCCTCTATCCGACTGGCGTACGCCGCGCGGTTGGAGGCGGTGTTTACGGGTCTCATGCATCAGAACATGACGGCGGCCCTGCAGGCTGGCAGTCAGGCCGTCGTCTATTGCGTGCAGGCCGAAGCCTGGGACCGGCTCGGCAGCTTTGCCAGCCGCCTGGTAACCAGTGCGCAGGATCCACGTCTGCTGCAGGGCTTGGTCCCGCACCTGCAGACCGCCGCCGAATCCGCTCCCGAAGGCAGACCCCGCTGGTCGTGCCTCTGCTACCTCGCCGATGCGTTGAAGAACGGAGGCCGGCCCGATGCCAGCCTGCCGTTCTACGAACAAGCCGCGCTGCAAGCCCTCAGCGTGGCCGAAGCAGGTGGTGAAGACTCCCGCCAGGGGTGGTCGGACTTTGCCGCGATTACCGGGAACCAGGCAAACGCCCTGGGTGATTGCGGGCACCTCGACGCCGCACGCCAGCGACAACTGGACTCAGCCGAGGCCGAGAGAAAAGCCGGGCAACCGGAGATCAACGTCATCGGCAGCGAGCTGGAGGCTCTGCGGATTGACATCATTCAGGGCCAGGTTGATAAGGCATTGCCCGAGGTGGAAACCCGGCTGGCGCGGATCGAGATCTGGTGGAAACAGCACCGAGCCGGCCAGACCGTGCCCGAGGCTCCGGACGCCGAGTTCCTGTCCCGAGTCTTCATTGGCGCGCTCGACATCGCCAAGGATGCCGACTTCGCGCGGGAGGACTGGGAATCCGCACTGGGCCGGCTGGATCAGGTCTTGCAGGTCAAGCGGGATCTGAATCGTCCCGACGAGGACATTGCCAGCGACCGAACGAACCGGGCCAACGTGCTGAACAAGCTCGACCGGTTCGCCGAGGCCCGCACCGAGCTGGAAGCCTGCCTGGAAACGTTCCGGAACAATCCCACCAATAGTGCCAAAGTACTCAGCTCTCTCGCGGACCTGTTCAACAAACAGGGCGACGTGCCGCAGGCCATCACGCAGCAGCGACGCGCCCTTGCCCTGTGCGAAAAACTGCCCGATCCCGCCGATCGAGCAATCTCTCACAACAACCTGGGCAATTATCTCGAACGCAGCGGCAACTCGTCCGACCTCGCCGAAACGCCCCGCCATCAGCTTGCCGCGCTGGTCTACTTTCTCGCCGCCGACGTGAGACAGCACGTGCAGACATTGCTGCGGAATTACGCCATCAGTTTCCGGCGGGCGCACGCTGCCGGGACCGAGCTGACCGTGCCCCGTCTGGCGAAGCTGCTAAACGACCCGGCGTTTGAGCCGCTGGAGCAATGGCTCCGCCAGCGGCAGGTCGATCCGGACGAACTCCAGACCGCCATCGACCAACTTCTGACCCAGGTCCGCCAGGCCGCGCGCGACGACGTCTCCGGCGAGCCGAGGGCGTGAGCCCTCGGGTGACAGTTTCGAGATCACACTCGGTGAAATGTTGTTTGTGTTGTGACGTGCGATATTTAGCGGGTTTGGAGGCGGGTGGGAGGAACCCGCACGGCTGACGCCGTGGGCTCGCCGATGTATATTTGGTCACGTGGAGGAGTTTTTTTCTCATGCATTGCGATCGGTATTGGTTTCTGACGTGGACGACGTACGGCACTTGGCTGCCGGGTGATCCGAGGGGCTTCGTCAGCGACATCAAAGCCGATGACGGAACGACTATTCGGCACAACATCTTCGGGACGGAATACGACGCCAACATGCCATCACTCGAAGCACACGCAGCGTCACAGCAGAAAGCAGACCCGGTGCGACTGTCACAGATTCAGGCAGAACTGTTGCTGGATCAGTTTTTGGAGACGGCCGAATTCCGTCAGTGGACGTTGTTCGCCACGGCCATCATGGCCAACCATTGCCATATTGTGGTCGGCGTTCCCGGCGATCCGGACCCTGAGAAGCTACTGGGGGACTTTAAGAGTTATGGTAGCCGAAAACTCAACAGAAGCGGTCACACGGTGCCGCACGACAAACGATGGACAAAGTCCGGATCGAAACGCAAACTGCCTAACGACGAAGCGGTCCTGAACGCGGTCCAGTACACAATCGATCAGGAATACCCGCTGGTCGTCTGGGTTAACGACATCCCGGAATTGAATCTCGCACGCGGTCGACTCGTCTGACCATATCAATGGCGAGCCCACGGCGTCAGCCGTGTGGGTACTTGCACAATTTCATCTCAACATTCTCAACCCGCACGGCTGACGCCGTGGGCTCGCCGAACGATAGGCAACAAGGAACTACAACATGACACCACCGACACTCGACGAACTTCTCACACAACTCGAAACCGCCGTGCGAAACCGTGACGGGCTGCGGGCGGTCGAACTCACGCGGCAGATTGAGCAGCGGATTGTCGCTTCGCAGCATGAACACGCCGCTGTTGAACGCCGAATGCGGGAACTGCTGGCGGAACTGGATGAGCCCGCTGGGCAACTGCGGGCGATGCGGTTGCCGGTCGAGGATAGCGGAACACTGGAACGCGGTGGCCTCTTGGCAGCCGAAGCCCGCGAGAGCGGAGAACTGTTTCCAGTCTGGTACGGAACCAATCGCCGACCGAACGCTCGCGGCGACGGGTTCACCAGCGAGCGAGATCGCTCGGTCACGCGCGGCCGCGTCAATGTCTTCGTCCCCGAGGGGCATCGGTTCGGCGAGACCGGCACGTCGCTGTGGACGAAGCTCAAGCGGTTCGACCTGCGGGACGACCGCCTGCGCGTGCAGCAGGTCGAACGACAGGAACGTGACGCGTTCTTTGCTGAGATTCACGAAGTTCTGAACGCCGTGCGTGAGAGCGGCCAGACATCTCACGCGCTGTTCTTCCTGCACGGGTTCAACGTGACCTTCGACGAAGCGGCTATTCGCGCGGCTCAGATCGGATTCGACCTGAACGTGCCTGGCGCGACCGCATTCTTCAGTTGGCCGTCGCGGGGCAGTGTCACCGCATATCCGGCTGACGAAGCCACAATTGAGGCCAGCGAGCGGGCGATCACGGACTTCCTTGTCGATTTCACGAAGAACTGCGGCGCGGACAAAGTCCACGTGATCGCTCACAGCATGGGCAATCGCGGGCTGCTGAGATCGCTGCAGAGGATCGCGGCCAATGCGCAGACGCGCGGGCAGGTGAAGTTCGGACAGGTCTTTCTGGCGGCTCCGGATGTGGATCAGGATCTGTTCCTGGATCTCGCCCGACTGTACCCCGAGCACTCGGAACGCACCACGCTGTATGCGTCAGACGGAGACCTCCCCGTGCATCTGTCGGCAAAGCTGCACGACGCTCCGCGAGCCGGTTACTTCGCGCCTTACACTGTCGCGCCGGGGATCGACACGGTGGCCGTGCCGGATTTCGATCTCGACCTGCTGGGGCACTCGTACTTCGCACAGGCCGACGCCCTGCTGAACGACATGGCCGGCCTGATCCGCCGCGACGAGGCTCCCGCCAGCCGGCAACGCATCAAGCCAGACATGCACAACGGAACAAGCTTCTGGAAGCTCCGTCGCTAGGTCAAAACGAGGGAAGAAACGGCACGACTGTTTCCTCTCGTGCGACACTTTGATGTCAGCGAGGCAATCTATTAACGTGATTCGATGAGACCAAGTTAAACAGTCTTGTCAGCGGTTACAGTTTGCGTCGGTCAAATCGAAGTCGCATCGACCCAAGCAGCGAAATACCGCTCCCCAGTGCGCGTCGGTCGCCCAGACCGAAGCAGTTCCGTGTAATTCAGTTTCCTGCGTCGATCCGACATACCTAAGCAACTTGTCTTGGGGTGGAGATCGCCTATCTCCGTGACCGATTTACCGACGATGAGATTGCACATCTGATCGAGAAATGCCGTATCGATTTGTCACCGACCAGTCATTGCTCTGACTCGACAAGACACAACAAATTGATGATGTCCGCCCCTGTAAGTCCTGAGAGGACTGAACCTTGAAACACTCAATCATCGACTGGGAATCGCCCGCCCCTCGCATACCGCACGCACAAGTCGAGTCAATTGAGCCTTTCTCCGCGCGAGGAATGCATTGGGTTTACGGAAGAGGATGTACCTTTGGCCGGATGGCCAACTTCAATTTGGATGCCTGGCGGAATCGCAGCGGTGACATCTTTGTCCGATTCTGGTCTCGCAATAACGAAGTCGATGACCTTGCGTTTTGTGTGCGCGGCGTACCCTCTTCGTTTTTTGAAAATCAGGAGCGTGGCAAATCGGTATCAGATGCATGGTTACCCAAACGACTTCGCGACGAGTACGAAGAATGGATTGACGCTGGCCTTTGAACTGATCTACGTCAATTCCGCAGCGAGCGGCATGAACGAAGTGGCTGAAAGAGATTTCGCCGCGAAGAGCAGGCACGCCTGGATGTCGTCCTCGCTGAGTGACGTGTATCCTCAGTGATTTCCGAATTGGAAGCTCCATGTGCAAGAAGATTGACGACAAATTCAACAGACAGGCGAGTGCCGCGAATGACTGGTTTGCCCGCGAGTACGGAAGGGCTTGTCGTGATTCGGTTGAGCAATTCCTGATCTGTCATAGTTCATCTCCTGTGTTCACTTTACCTATCGAGAATGTGGGGAACAAGTGACGAAAATGATCAACGCGACTGTGTATTGAAAGCAATACGAATGTGTGCTGGTGATCTCAATCGACGACCAGAACTCACATGAATCGCAATCAGGGGACTGATGTCCTACCGCTCGCCCTGGAAGTATATCCGTGCTATTCAAGCGGTCGCCGCCTCCAGCGTCGCCAGCAACTTCAGGTCGTCGGCATGCTGTTTCATTGCTCGTTCGTACGAGCCTAAAGTTTTTGTGAAGACGAGTTGATAACGGTTGCCTGTTCTTTCCAGACGATGGGTCACGTCGCATTGATGAGTGTTGACGGTGCGGATTATTTCATCGCGTTCACCGGCGGCGGCCTGGATTGCAAGGGTTTCAGTTTCGGGGTCGGCGAGGAAAGCGTTGAGTTGTGCGTTGTACTTGCTGAACATGCTGTACATGCCCTTGATTTTTGCCGGGCGAGTCCAGTCAGTGGGTTGCTGTGGTGGTTGTGATGTGGCGGCGATGAGTTCCGCGCGGATGGCTTCGGACCACTGAGCGAGAACGGGATGAACTTGCTTTAGTTTCTTTTGGCTCCACGGAATCAATTTCAACAAACACGGAACGTGCGTTGCTTCGCGGGTAAAGCGTTGCGGCAGCGCGTGGAGTGATGCGATCAGTTTTGTGGCCAGTTGATCCTGTTCGGTCGATAGCAATGCGTGCAACAAAGCCTCCAGAGGCTTGATGATCTCAGAAAGTGTGCGGTCACCGAGTCGCAAATTCTTCGCGTCGCAGTAGTACCCGCAGAATCGCTGTGTCGCCACTTCGCAAAGGCCCGCCAGAATTGTTCGCTCACCCACCAGCTTTGGATCGCAACACAAGGTGCTGAGCCACATCAGATCTCTCGCCGCAGGATGGTTGTCCCACTTGCTAAACGGCGCTTCGAGAATTTCTTTTAGGCGACCAGCAAAGGGTACGATGCCGTGTTGACTGCAAATCGCTTTGAGGAATTTATCGATTGGAGTTGCTCGGTCCTTCAGCATTGCGGCGAGCGCTGCGTCATTCAAAGATTTATCTTCGAACTGAGGCAGCGTCTCGACAAATTCCCGCATCCACGGACTATCATCTTTAGGCTCACCGTGGCGACCGATGAGCGCGCGTCCGGGCCAGCGGCGAATGATGGCCCGAGCGAGGCGGAAACAATCGAGTCTCGCTTCTTCCTGCCGTTTTTTCGGCGTCTTGTCCAGTTTCTGTCGCATTGAGAAATACGTCGTGACGTTGTCATGTAAATTCCCTTGCGCGATCACGTCATAGTGATTATCCGCGTGCCACAGCACGATCGCCGAACGATGATACCAGCGGTCAAGCGTGTTTCCGGCGTTGCCCGTGTAGCCTTCGTACTCTTCGGATGTCGGTTTCCAGTCATCCAGCGGGATTTTTGAGACGATCGATTTCGTATCGAACGGAATCTCGCCGAAGTTCTGAGTCTTGCCGCTAAAGTCGCGCCATTCGCTGCCATTGAGATCGTCTTCGTAGGTTTCGCCAATGTCTAGTTGCGACACATCTGTTTCTTCCGAACTCCAACGTCGCCGATGCCCCCAGTTGCCATCTTCTGCGGCCTGATTCAGGTGCCGTACGACTTGTGCCAGATAAGTCCGGCAACCAGCCCAGGCCGCAGCGGCTTCGATCAGCTCGGCCATCCCGCGATCGGCCCCTTTCAGCAACTCAGCTTTCAATCCGGCTTGTGTGTATTGATGCTCAAGAGCAAACACCAGCGGCCGCGCCGGATGTTTGGCAACGTGTGCGCTGATCGACCTCGCCAATCGAGTCGCATCGTCCAGATCTGCGGCGGTCTTTTTTGTGGCCGACGGTTTTTCAATGATCAGATTGTAGGCCAGGCACAACCGCCGACCGTGTGTCACCTTACGAACTTCGTGTTCGCAATCGGCGTAGAACGCGACGTAATTTGGAGTTGAATTGGCCTTGGCGTTCTCAAATGAAAAGGTTTCCCGGCTGCCTTCGTGCTGAATTACCAACTCGCCACCCTCAAACGAAGAAGGCAACATGACAATCAAACTTCCGACCATCCGATTCCGCTTTTCGCTGTCTCGATGCCGTTGAAAATGTCCGCCTCGCTCGTACAGCAGCAACTTGTAAAGTTCGGCGCGCAGCTGTTGATCGGCCAACCCGAGGTCCGTCGCGACCTGAGACACGACTTTCGCGATTGCCTGCTCCCACGCCGCTGACAATTTGATCTGCGCCGCGTCAATTTCGAACGTCTTCCGCACCTTTGTATCAACCAGCGTTTTCGTCCCTTTGCCGAACGGAGCGACCTGGGCCACGGCGATGAGCGACTTCGCCTGTGTTGGCTTCAGAGGCAATTTGACTGGCCCCACACCAGCGATCTCCAGTCCCGGATTCATCAGCGGCAGCGTCCCGCCCACGCAGAACATTTTCGACTGGCCAGCCTGTTCAATCGCCGTCGTCATCCACGCGATGGAATCCGACGGCTCTTTCATTTTCCATTCGCTCGTTTTTTTCTTTGCCATTTTCTTTACCATGTTGACCGCCTCATGCAATGGATATTGACCGCCGACACGCTATTCAAACAGACTGCACGAACAATGGCCAGCGAACAAACAGGATCGGGATTTAGCTTAAAGGATCAACTCTTCAATCGGAACCGAGTCCAATATCTGGCTGACATTTTTGTCGCGGCGGATGGTCGATTTGATGCGTCCGGCTTTGTGAAGGCGACTATGAAGCGGTTGACGGAACTCGAACTGAAAGAACGGATTGTTCACATCGCTGAAACGCTCGAACACTACCTTACGGCGGATTTCAAAGTGGCTGCCAAACAGATCACGGCGGCTCTGCCTGCACCGTTGGACCCTTCAAAAAGCGACGATGACTTTGGTGATTTCATTTTTGCTCCGCTGGGCGAGTTTGTCGTTCGGAATGGGATGGCAAAGAATCACTTCAGTGGATGAGTAAACACTCGCTGCGCACATTGGTGAAACAGGGGCATCGCGAAGCACTACTGTCTTATCAGCCGAAACGCGCTAGCGTCCGGTTCTGTGAAAACCGTGAGCTAGCGCTCTGCGGCTGATTTCACGCATGGACACAGCGTTTGGCTGCTGACACCAATCGTCAGGCCGAAGTTCCTGCAGGGAAATGGATTGCTCGGTCCGGCCTACAGGCTGAAATCAGCGAGAGCTGTCCGACACGGGATACGAACCAGTCGCCTGCGCAAACACGGCCGGTTGCCGCAGTCCGTACGCAATCCAGACGACAACTCCCATGATGATCGGCATGAAAAACGGATCGCCAACGCGGGCGTGGGTAGCCGTCGCGCCGCCGAGATACGCCGTCAGCAGAATCGCGGCTACAAAACCGGTGCGCGGGATCAGGAACAGGACCGCGATAATGATTTCGACCACGCCGATTTTTGTGATGGTCTCCTGGGAATAGCCAAGGTGCTCGAACATTTTGTCCTTGCCTTCCCATTCCGTAAATTTCCCCACCGCACTGCCACCAATCAGAAACGCGGCCATGAGTCCACTCAAAATCCAACCCGCGATACGCTGCTTCTTCGAACCAACCACTTGTGATCTCCTGAAAAGTTACAATGAAAGACGATCTGGAAGCGTGGCGTGATTGTTTCCGCTTTGTTTTTTGGGGTCAAGGGATCAGTGCGACGCACTGTCAGCACTCAGCGCGGAAAAGGAGAGCCGCATGGCGTCAGCCATCCGAGCGGATCCATTGGCGTTGCGCCACGAACGTGGCCACAGCGTGTAGCTGCGAGGTTCAGCCCGCAGTCAGGCGATCGACAGGAATTGAACTACCTTCGGCAAGTCTGCAAGCCAGGCGGCCGATTTCCATTGACCATGCTGAAGGACGCAGATCTGAGGGCAGATCTGCCTACGTCGTCCGACCTGTCTCAGGTCGGATTCCTTCGTCGGCGTTACATATTTGGTAGACTTGTCTCTGCCGCTCGTCTTGCTGCCTTGCTGCCACCGCATTCGCGGCGGGGAATCACATTTGGATGCCTACCACAGGCTGAAGCCTGTGGCTACGCGCTGGGACCGCATTCGCGGTCAACGACACTTTTGCAGACGGACCAACCTCATGGGCGACCTCAAGAATCCAAAACTGATTGTGGCGAAGGGCCTTCTGTTTGTCCTGCTGGGGATAATCGCCACTGGAATTCTGTTGTTTCGTGTCCCCGACGTTTCCATCGCGGTCCTGCATGTGATTGCGATTTGGGCATTTTGTCGGTTTTACTATTTTGCGTTCTACGTGATCGAACATTACGTTGATCCGGAGTATCGTTTTGCGGGGTTGTCGTCGTTCGTGTGGTACATGGTGCGGTCGAAGGCGAAGCCCGGCGCTCACGACGATGCGCTCACAAAATAAAGCCACAGCGGCTGTAGGACGGGCACTTCTGCCCGTCGCCGGTTGAGACGGGCAAGAGTGGCCAACGCTGCCACGGCGTGTTGATTTAATGTGTTTTACTAACCCGAAGCGCCAGCGAGGAGGTATTTCACCAATGTGTTTGACATCCAAAACCTCGCTAGCGCTTCGGGTTGGTATTAAATCAACACGCTGGCCAGTGACCGGCAAGAGCGCCCTTCCTACGGTGTCTTTGTGGCGATCCGGATTCTTACGAATCCGGCTACGGGTGTGGAATCGGCACTTCAACCCAGCCAGGGGTTGGCATCGAGAAACTGTTCGCGCCAGTGGTAGTGATCCAGCAGGCCGGTGGTGTCGCGGTTGAGAAGACGCTGGGCGGCATAGAGGGCTTCGATGGTGGCGAGGCCTTCGCTGGGGTCTGCGTAGACTTCCGACTTGCGGGGATAGGCTGTCTGCAGGACCGGCAGCGAACGGACTTCGACGTGCTGATAGAACGGTTCCATTCGTGCGGCCAGCCGCCAGGTTCCGTCGAGCAGCAGCAGCCCGCGATGAGAATCTGCTTCCGAGAGAATCGGCCCGCCAATCCCCAAACGTACGAACCCGGTGATGTCAATCGGCACTGGATTTGGGAACGTGCAAAAGACGAATCCATCCCGGTCGCGGAGCGGTTCGACCGAGCACTTGCTGCGTCGTTCCCGAGGATGCACGACGATCACCGTCGGCGGCACAGAATCAGCTGGCATGGACATCACTCGCTGCGAATCTTCTCAATCTCGGCATTCAGATCGGCAATCTGTTTTTCCAGCCGAGGAATTTCCTGAGGATCATCCGGCTGGTTCTTCGCCCCTTTTAGCAGTTCGCGGAGCCGCTGAATTTTGTTCTTTGCGGCTTCAATCTGCTTCTGCTGTTTCTTGTTCAACGCCATTTGGTTCTAATCCCGTTTTGTTGCTGGGGCTGATGATGATCAGCCGCAGCTTATCGAAGTTTTGTCCTGTTGCGAACAATGTCCGACCATTCTAAAGAACTCATACGTCTGCTTTGTCAATCCGTCCAGTCGGGTGTCCTGCAAAAAGCGGTCTTCAGCGGACCGGAAAAACCGGCAGAGACAATTCGTCGCGTGGATGTGCGTCCGATTGAAATTCGCGATGGACGGCGGTTTCAGTTCTCCTCGCAGACGGAAACACAGCAGACGCATCGTAATCTGGATGCCAGCCAGGCAGCGGCGGAGTTCACGCGGTTGTGTCTCAATGTCTACCGCAATGTCCGCCTGGAGACGGAATTTGCCATCAGCGAAGCTCGCGTCTCAAAGAAGGGGGACTGGCTCCTGAAGACGAAGGCAATCGCCAAAGCAAAGGAATCATCGACTGCGGAAGTCGCCTCGCACGATCGAACGCGCAATTATCTGATCCCGGAAGGAGTGCCCTGCCCTTTCCTGATTCACACGGGAATCATGCTGCACGATGGCAGCGTGCGAGCCAGTCATTCGAAGAAGTTTCGGCAGATCAATCGATTTCTCGAGTTTATCAATGACATCGTCGATGCACTGCCGACTGATCGTCCACTGCGGATTGTGGATTTTGGCTGTGGCAAGAGTTATCTGACATTCGCGACCCACTACTTGTTTTCCACGATTCTCAAACGCCCCTGCCATCTTGTCGGACTGGATCGCCGAGCGGATGTGATCGAATCCTGCCGCAAAGTGACCAATAGTCTGTCACTCGAAAATCTGGAATTTCACGTCGGCGACATCGCGGGATATGCCTTGGATGCACCCGCCGATCTGATGATCTCACTACATGCCTGCGACACGGCGACCGACGACGCAATCTTTCAGGCGATTCAATGGAACTGCGCGGCGATTCTGGCGGTCCCCTGCTGTCAGCATGAGTTGAACGAAGCACTTGCGGAATCAGCGCTGGCACCGATCACGACGTACGGCATCACGAAAGACCGCTTCGCCGCGATTGCAACCGATACCATGCGGGCGTCGTTGCTCACGAGTTGCGGCTATCAAACGCAGGTGATGGAGTTTATCGAAACCGAGCACACGCCGAAGAACCTGCTGATCCGCGCAATTCGGCGCGGTAGCGGCGGTAATGGCGCAAAGGCCGCAGTGGACAAGGCGCTGGCAGACGTCCGTAACCTGCGTTCGCAGCTTGCTGTGGAACCGTTGACGCTGGAACGCCGACTGATGGAATCCGCCATAGCATCGAGCGGTCAATAAGTTTAGAGACTGAATTCAGTCGCAGAGCGCCAGCTCACGGTTTTCACAGAACCGGACGCTGGCGCGTTCCGGCTGATAAGACAATAATAAACCATTCGATGCTTGCTGGAATCGAAGGCCCGTCCCGAGGATGATATCACCAGTTCGTCTGGTCCCGATACTCATCCGCAAGGGAATGCCGTTTCATGGCGAAGACCCTGATTACACTCTGCACTTACAACGAATGTGAAAACATCGCGTTACTGATTCCGGAGCTGCACGTCGTGGCTCCGGACGCCACCATCCTGATCATTGATGATAACTCACCCGACGGCACGGGCAAACTGGGCGATGAGTTGTCTGTCGCTGATCCCCGCGTTCAGGTTCTGAATCGTGCGGGAAAACTCGGACTGGGAACCGCAACGCTGGCGGGATTTCGTTATGGCATCGATAACGGTTTTGAATTCGTCGTCAACCTCGATGCGGATTTCAGTCACAGCCCGAAGTACATTCCGGATCTACGGAATCGCATGACGCAGTGTGACGTAGCGATAGGATCGCGATATGTCGAGGGCGGCGGTGTCGCGGGCTGGACGTTCCGCCGCAAACTGATGAGCCAGTCGATCAATTTTTGGGCGCGACTCTGTCTGGGGCTGACGACCAGGGACAACAGTGGCAGCTTTCGTTGTTATCGAATCTCCAAACTGGCGGAGATTGACTGGGAACTTACCATGGCGAAGGGGTATGCGTTTCAGGAGGAAGTCCTCTACCGCTGCAAGCGAGTCGGATGCGTGATGTCGGAAGTCCCGATCATCTTTGAGGACCGCCGCTTCGGCACGACCAAGATCAATCTTGGCGAATGCCTCACGGCGGGTTGGGTCATTTTTGCGCTGGGAATGCAGAGGCTGCTCGGATACCGAGTGAAGCGAGAATGAGGACCCCGTAGTCTTCACCGAGGAAATGGCCTGATTGAATCCACCTCACTCATATTTCGAGTCATGAAACACTGGGCACGCATCGTCAATTGGGCAAACACCAAACGGTTTGGCTGTGGGCTACACAACTCAAGGCCAAATGGACCTGGCGGCAGACATTTCCAGTCATATGCTGTGAGTTCCGCGATAGCCAAACGTCTGAACAGTTTCATCGCAGAACCACGTGTTCAAACGCAAAACGGCAGTGGCCAGCGTTGCTGGGATCATTTGGTACTGCTATAAGTCATGCAACACCAGAACTTTGTGTCCGGGCATAGACGTCCGAACAGATTAAGAGTGCCCCATTTTTGGAGAAATTGAACGTGAGCGATAGTGAGAACGAGCCGGATCAGGACGAACCTCGTGCCCCGGAAGTGCAGCAGGTTCAGGAAGTCATTGTGACGGATGCTGGCGCGAACGCCGGTTACGCCAATTTCTGCCGAGTTTCGAGCACTCCGGAAGAATTGATTCTGGATCTGGGACTTAACCCAACGCCTTATGCGACCGGCAAGGTCGAAGTGAAAGTGACTCAGCGTATCATTCTGAATCACTTCACCGCCAAGCGTCTGTGGAGCGCGTTGTCGATGGCTCTGCAACGACACGAGCAGGCTTTCGGAGTCTTGGAAACTGACGTTCGTAAGCGCGTCAAGGCACCACCAGTAGGTTAATCGTCCGCGATGGCATGACAGCGGCAAATATGACCGAGGCTTAGCATCGTGACGATGCTAAGCCTTTTTGCTGGGACAGGCATTCCGATGCTGTCTCAGTCCTGGAGTTTCCCTTAAAGATATTTTCAAAATGACTGACGACCCCTCACCGGAAGACTCCTCTGAAGAAGAAGGCCCGCAGAGCCAGGAGATTCGTCACGCGCCGATTGGAGCCCTGGTTCCGGCTCATGTCGCCCGCGGAGTCTTTACCACCGGTGCGGTCGTGCTGCAGGGGCAGCACGAATTCATCGTGGACTTTTTACTCCGCATGCAGCAGCCGCAGCAGGTGGTTGCCCGCATCGTCATGCCAGCGGTCGTCGTCAATCAGTTCATCATGGCGCTGCAGGAAAATATCCATCGTTATGAAGATCGTTTCGGGCCGATTCACATGCCGGTCATTCCGAATCAACCTCCCCAGCAGCGACAGTCGGCTCAGGACCTCTATGAAACTCTGAAGATTGGTGATGACGTGCAGTCAGGCAGCTATGCCAACGCCGTCATGATCGGTCACTCGCCCACGGAATTTTCATTCGACTTTATCACGACGTTCTTCCCCAGATCGTCCGTCTCCCAGCGCGTGTTTATGGCGTCTGCCAATGCGAAGCGGTTGCTGGATTCGCTGAATCATTCGTTTCAGCAGTTTCAACAGCGACTCCGCAATCCACCGCCTCCGCCGGACTACGGAGCCGGCCCGCCGGATTTCAATACCCCGGAAGGCGACTGGCCACCAGGAATGTAGGTCACTTTTGTAGAACAATTGTCCTCAATTGTTCCGTCAAACGACGCGACCGTTCGCAAGCTCTGCGGCAATGCGGATCGCCTCCACCATCCCAGCCGGGTCCGCAGGGGTCTTTGGATTCCAGGCGCGATCGAATGCTGTTCCGTGCGTTGGACTGGTACGAATGATCGGCAGCCCCAGGGTAATGTTGACCGCCGTATCGAAACCAATCAGCTTGACGGGAATGTGCCCCTGATCGTGATACATCGCCACGATCCCGTCGAATTCACCGCTGACGGCGCGGCGGATCAGTGTATCGACCGGCAGCGGGCCGACGACTGATTTCACGGCGTTCGAGCAGGCGTCGATTGCCGGACGAATGATGCGTGCTTCTTCGTTTCCGAACAAGCCGTTCTCACCTCCGTGTGGATTCAGCGCACACACGGCGATCGCGCGACGCTCGCAATGAATACGTTTCAGGAAGTCATCCATCAGGCGGATCTTGCCAGCGATCGACTCAGACGTGAGCAAAGCCGGCACGCTTTCGATTGAGGTATGCAGCGTCACATGCGCGATGCTGAGTCCGGACAAGGCCAGTGCGTCGTCACTCATCATGGGGCCAATGGTCAGCGGCCGAATTAGGCGCCTCCACACAGTAAGTGCCGATTCCGGCAGATGCAGCATCATGGCGAAATCATCAACGCCGCAACGGTCGGCCAGAATTTCCGTGTGACCCGGAAAATCATGCCCCGCCAAATGCAGGGCTTCTTTGTTAAGCGGTGCCGTCACTATGGCATCAATAGCCGATTGTTGTGCCAGCTTGATTGCAGCATCGAGATAGTGAAATGCCGCATCGCCTGCCTCGGCACTGACTCGGCAAAGAGGTGCGTCGAGAACTGCGTCTGAAAAAGGATTGACGCAGGGAACCAGACCCTTTGACGCAACGCTCGTCACGAGGCGACGAAAATCGTCTGCATCCGAACGAACAAGATCAACTTCCTGTAACGATACCGCAACACCAAATTTAGCCGCTGCCCGGCCAAAGATCTGCGGGTGTCCGATGAGGACCGGAACCGATGAGTCGGCTGCGGCGTGTTTTTCCAGCGCTCGCAAAATGACCTCGGGGCCGATGCCGGCAATGTCACCGGCGGTGATCGCAATGATGGGATTCATGAAGATTTCTGGGGAATCGTAAGTAGTTTTCTGCAACAAGAGATCGTTTAAGGAGTGAATTCCCCCATGTCGATCCGAAGGCATTATTTCATTCATTGCAAATAAGTCGAACCCGATTCATTTTCTGTGGCATTGTCTCACAGGAGTCCACAATCTGTCGGTCAATTGGGCCATACGGGGCGACAAAAATCCTGGGTCGGAACGGTGGCGACCGTTTTGAGACCCAGATGCGATGAGTCGCTCCTTTCTTCGGGGAAAACGACCGGCAGTCTCTGCAAAGACTCTGCTGGGGGAACCGCCCGTGAAAGGAGCGCTCTATTTTCTCCTCAATCCACAAAAACAAACTCACTCAAATTGAAGAGCAATCGGCAGAGTGCAGGAAGTCCATGTTGACTGGCATAGTCAACCATTTCGGCCAGTTCTTCCTGCGACGGCGTTCGCCCGGTGAGTGCCAGAAAAGCGCGATCGACGCAAGTTTCGAGCGAGCCAGATTGCGATTCCAGTTTCTGGGCGAAGTGGTCCGCCATCGACAGCGTGAAGCGATTGTTTAGCAGCGACAACGCCTGCAGCGCTGTCAGCGTTTCGTGACGACGCGGCGTGCTTTGCGATGAATCCGCACAATCCAGCGTCGTCATGAACGGATCCGGTTGTGATCGGACGACGAAACGGTAAACACTTCGGCGATGCGAACGAACGTCCTCCGGATCGAATTTATAGTATTCATAGTGCGGCGAATGTTCGGGCTTTTCGAGTTCAAATAAATAGAATCCCGGACCACCCATTTCAGGATTGAGTCTGCCACTCACAGCCAGAATCGAGTCGCGGATTTCTTCGGCTTCCAGTTTGCGACGATTCATCCGCCACAGAAATTGATTGTCCGCGTCGATGGCTTCCGCCGTCGCATTGCCGGACGAACTTTGTCGATATGTTGAACTGGTAACGATCAGTCGATGCAGCTTTCGGAACGACTGGCCGTTGTCACGAAACTCAATCGCCAGCCAGTCCAGTAACTCCGGATGGCTGGGCAACTGCCCCATACGGCCAAAGTCGTTCGGTGAATCCACGATCGCCCGGCCAAAGTGATACTGCCAAACGCGATTAACAATCGAACGCCACGTCAGCGGATGGTCGAGTCGTGTCACCCAGTGCGCCAACGCAGCGCGGCGATCGGCTTCGGAGTGATCCGCTGGAAGTTTGAACTGCCAGGCATCGTTTGCCCGAAGTGGAATCGTACCCGGCTGAACTTCGTCCAACGGCTGAGTTTCATTGCCGCGATGCAGCAGTTTGACGGTTCGCAGCTTGCCTGCCGTCGGTAGAAAATTCCCCTGCGGCGCGAATTGCGTGGCCGCCGCATAGACCATCCGTCCAGGTGGCAACGCCTTGAGTCCCGATTCAGCAGTCGCCAGTTGCTTCGTCAGCGCTTCGCGTTTCGTGCGGCGATCTTCGCTGTTGAGGGTCTCCATCAGACGGTCTCGGGACTTCTGAGCCTCCGCCAGCAATCGTTCCGCATCGGGATCGATCGTCGCGGGCCAGATGCCATCAGTGAGATTGCTCTTTCGCCATCGATCCGGGGCCTCGATCGAATCCAGTGCCGAGACGCCGGTGCCTTGTGCGACGTTACTTCTATCGGGCCCGATCACTTCCAGTTCCGCGATCGCCAGAATGTAATCGTTTTGCCGCGTCGCCAGTTTGGTCGCAACGACGCGAATATAGCGCGCGGTGATACGGCATTCGGTCGTCACCGGGGCAATGCCAGGATTAGCGACGTCAGACGTCGTGGAATCCTGAACGATCGTCGGCGATTCACCGGCGGCTTGCTGCGCCTCAGTCGATGCCTCGATGCGGTACCTTAAAGGAAACCCAAAACCCGAGCCGATACCCGCGAATTCATCATGACAGGGATGCAGCACGATGGACGCAAGTTCGACATCGCGTCCCAAATCAACTTCCACCCATTTTTCAACGTCGGCAGATTCCGCGACTTGGCTGTGATATCCATACTCCGGACGCTTCGCAGCGGGCACGGCACGGGGAGTCAGCGTTTGGATCTGTTCCTCCAGCATCGTCAGTTTGTCGCCGCCCTCCTGACGAATGACCGCGTCGAGTTCCGTGAGTTCCTTTTGAACCGCCACTTTTTGTTCGGTCAGTTCCCGTCGCTGCTGTTCAATGGTCGGGTCTGTGTCGTAAGGTCGGTCCGCTCGATCAACCGCCGCGAATACGGACTGCAGACTGTAGTAATGCTGTTGAGTAAACGGATCAAACTTGTGGTTGTGGCACCGCGCACACTGAATCGTTGTACTGCAAAACGTGTTCAAAGCTCCGGTGACCATATCGTCGCGATCCAGATTGCGAGCCACCATGCCATCGATCTTGCTCTCCGGCACTTCGACGTGCCCGATGAAATCCCACGGACCGGCTGCAATGAATCCCAGTCCCAGAATTCCGTCCGGGTCGCCGGGGAACAGCACGTCGCCCGCCAGTTGCTCCTCGATAAACCGCGCGTAGGGTTTGTCGTCATTGAACGAGCGAATTACGTAGTCGCGATACGGCCAGGCGTTTGGCCGCAGTTTGTCTTTGTCATAGCCACACGTATCCGCATAGCGCACGACGTCCAGCCAGTGCCGCGCCCAGCGTTCGCCATAGTGGGGTGATGCCAGCAGGCGTTCGACGATTTGTTCGTACGCATCCGGCGATGGATCGTCAACAAACGCCGTCAGTTCTTCCGGAGTCGGCGGCAGCCCGATCAGATCAAATGTGACGCGACGAAGCAACGTCGCTCGATCAGCCTGGGCTGACGGCTCCAGTCCCTTTTCGCGAAGTTTGTTCATCACAAACGCATCGATCGGTGTGCGAATCCATTTCACCGCAGCCGCGTCGGCCAACTGTGGCGGTTGCACGGACGCCATCGGACGCAGCGACCACCAGTCGAAGTTATCCACCACGGGCTCGGCCAACAGGAAGTCCGTCGGCCATTTTGCTCCTGCCGTGATCCATTGTCGCAGCGAATCGATATCCGCGTCGCTGAGAGGATCACTGTCTTTGGGCATTGCCGGTTCTTTGCCGCCGGCATCGGGCACAAGCACATCCAGCAGATGACTTTCCTCAGGCTTACCCGGAACAACAAAACCAGACTCCAGCAACTGCTGTTGAGACTGCAGCGAGAAGTCGGCCTTGCGATCACTGTCATTGTGGCAACTCAAACACCGCCGTTCGAGAATTGGCACGATCTTCTTCAGAAACAACTCATCCGCGCGTGCCGCATCGACATTCGTCACGATGATGGGTGCGAGCACTGACTGAACAGCGATAAAAAACGAAAGTAGCGAGGTGGGCGTTCGCATGTGGACTTCTCAAGGCGAACCAGGGCGGGATATTGTGTGGCGGGAAATTATTTTGTTACCCAGTATGATGCTTCAGCATAACGCCAAACGACAAATCTGCCGACCGGAATTCGCAGAAAAACTGAGCCATCCGCAGGTTTGCAACCAAGGAGAAAGAAGCGGAATGCCTCCGTGACTGCATGTGTTTCGAAGAATCCACGACAATCTTTTTTAATGCGCGCCTGAAATCCAGGCATATGGCGATCTCTGGAATTGAAGGACATTTCATGAATTCTCCGAGCGACCATCGAGACGGATTGTTACACGCGGCTCGCGGCGGAGACGACGACGCGCTGGGTGAACTGATTGAGAACTTTCGGCCAATGTTGCGAGCTGAAGCCGCGCGATCATTGACAGACGTTCAGGGGCGAATGGATGCGTCGGACGTTGTTCAGTTGACATGGTGGTCGGCGTTTCGCGCGTTTCCTCGCTTTGAAGGTGATGTGACGGCGTTCGTTGGCTGGCTCAAGAATATTCATGAACGAAATCTTCGTGACGCAGTTCGAGACCAGCGGGCTGAAAAACGAGACATTGGAAAAGAAGTCACCCCGTCGCCGTTGCCTCCGATCGTCCGGGCGAAACTGACGTCACCGAGCCAAAAGTTGATGCGGAAGGAGCAACAAGAGCAAATCGATCGATGTCTGTTGCAACTGCCCGCTGCACAGCGAGAGGCGCTGCGGTTGCGGTTTCAGGAAGAATTGCCGATCGCTGAAATTGTTCAGCAAATGGGACGAAGCGAGACGGCCGTGGCGGGCTTGCTGAAACGAGGCCTGAGCGGACTTCGGGTGTTGATGAATGATGAATGAGGGAAAGGGTCGGGAGTCTTTTTCGGAGAGTCGCGTGGTGAACAGCGCTGACGTTTCCGTCCGAAAAAGACTCCCGACCCTCAGCTTATATTTAAGACCAATGAACGCTTTTTGAAAGCAATCGAAATGAAGATGAATCTAAGCCTGAAAACTGGTAACTGGAATCGTGTTGTCGTTGCTACGTTCGCACTGACTCTTTTGCACAGCGTATGCGGATCGAAAGTCTTCGCTCAGGCAGGCGACAGTGTTGATGGTGCAGTTTGGCGTTTCAAAATCACACCAAAATTTCCGCGACAGGAGCCAGTCTATGGTCAGTACAGGATCTCGGACTACCGAATCTTCATCAAAGACGACCCTAAGGACAAAGAATTCACCAGAGAAGTCGGCGAAGCAACTCCGAACCGTCGCACGAAAGTGACAACGGTCGTTTTTAAAGAACTGCGTGTCTTTGAGAAAAGCGAAGACGGAAGCCGGCCGCGAATCTCCAAAGCGGTTACTGCTGGCGGTGCCAAAGTGAAGATGGACGAACCTTTCGAATGGTCTGGTTTGTTCATCGATTCCGAAGGACGACATTGGGATTTCAAATGCTCCCGAGTTAAAGAGTAGCGTGATCATTCCTTTCGGCGAGCGGCAGAAACATGTCTGCCAAATAAGTAACGCCGCCGAAGGAATCCGACCTGAGACAGGTCGGACGACGTAGGCAGATCTGTCCTCAGATCTGCATCCTTTCAGCCTGGTCAATGCGCGTGAACCGCACGTTCGCAGACTCGCCGATAGTTAATCCTGTCCTCCCAATCACCTTTGTGCCGCATCTTGAATTTTCGTCCAGCGTAAGAACATCAGAAAAAGATTCGCCATGAACCACCCTTCGTCATCTGCGGATTCCGAAAAAGACGAGCGTCTCAACTCGGTTCTTGCGGAATACCTGAAACGCAAAGACGCAGGGAAGCCGGTCAACAAGAAGACGCTGCTCGCAGCGTATCCAGACCTGGCCGACGCTTTGCAATCTTACTTCGAAGGTGAAGCACTCATTGGCGATGCAGCATTGAAACACCCGAATATCTGCAGCGTCTTTGATGCGGGCGAGCACGAAGGAACAGCCTATATCACGATGGATTTTATTGACGGCGTTCCATTGTCTCGCTTTATTGGTTCCAGCAAGCTCCAGTCGCTCGAAAGCGTTCTGCGAATGTTAAAGACGATCGCGCAGGCTGTTGAACATGCTCACAGCAAAGGCGTGATTCATCGAGACCTGAAGCCCGGCAATATCCTGGTGGACGGAGATTTCAATCCCGTCGTCACGGACTTCGGCCTCGCGCGGCGTGTGGAGTCGGCTGATGAATCGCGAATCACCCAGGAAGGGCTACTGATCGGAACGCCAGCCTACATGGCTCCTGAACAGGTGAAGGGGGAACAGGCCAAAGTCGGAACCGCGAGTGACATCTATTCGCTCGGCGTGATCTTCTTCGAAATGCTGACATGCCGTCTTCCGTTCGACGGCAAGATGCCGGAACTTTTGGCGAAAGTCCTCCGCGATGCTCCCCCGATTCCCAGCAAGATCAGAACGGATCTTCCCGAGGATGTTGATGATCTCTGCCTGAAGATGCTGCAGAAGCTTCCCGAGCATCGATACGGTTCCATTGCGAGTGTCATCAAGGCAATCACCCTGGTGGAAAACAAGATCAAACAAGCTCCCGTGACTCCAGGGCCGAATGCGCAGCAACAGTCGCCGTTTGAGATCCAAAAAGCTCATATCGAGCTGATGCTGAAAAAAGGACAATACACCGCCGCGATTCAGGATCTCGAAAAACTGGCCGCAGAGAAATCCCCGGGAGCAAGAGTTGTCGGTGAATGGGCTCGCAAGACTCTGACCACCGCTCGTGCCGAATCAAAAGCCCTGAGCCCCGCTGGCCTGGCGGCGTTGCTGCAAACGGCCGAGCAGATGTTTCAGAAGTCCGATTATCTCGGATGCATTCAGTTGCTGGAAGATGTTCCCACGCTGCGCCGCACCGATGCGATGGAGGATTTGCTGCGGAAAGCTTGCAAACGCGAAGCCGATTCGGAGGAGTTACTGGCTGACATCAAAGATCTTGAGCATCGTCAGCAAATCGACGGACTCGAACCGCTCGTGAAGCGATTTCTGAAACTCAAGCCCGGAAGTTCCTATGGAAAACGTCTGCTGGAAGCACTTCAGTCGTACGGCAAGACGCCCGCGTCGCGACGAACGTACCACTACGACAAAGGCCGCCTACAAGCGATGCCGGAACCGAGTTTTGTGAAACAATGGGCGGTGCTTGGTTCGCTGGTGTTCGTTCTCGCATTTCTGTCAGTTTACTCGTACGTCATTTTCTACCTGAAGAGTGGCAATCAAACTCTCGCGGTGCATGTGGACGACGATTGGCTGCGAGGACAAGGTGGCGAAATAACTCTTCTGGTAGACGGCAACAAACACACAATCTCAATGACGTCGAAATCCGGCGAAGACCTGTCAATCGTGGTGACTTTGGGAGAGCACGTATTCTCGGTCCAGCACGGTGACACGGTTGTCCATGATCCAAAGACGTTTGATATCCAGAAGGACGGACGCCGAATTGTCTGTATCTCTCCGACTGATATCCGCTTGGAAGGTCACATCCCGACGCAGCCTCCGGCGACGCTGGAAGAACCGCCGAAGAAGCAAATTGCCAGCGACCACTCCCTTGACCAACCCCGTGATCATCAAGGTGGGTCTCAGCAGAACGAGGAAACCTGGATATCACTGTTCGAAGGCTCGGATGTGAGTCGCTGGTCAAGTCTCGGAGGTTTCAGTGTTCAAGAAGGGCTACTGACAGCAAGTGGCAAGCGAGAGAATGCGGTGTCACGCGACCAATACGGAGACTTTGAATTGGAAGCAACATGGCGAATCCGCCCAGAATCAAATAGCGGAATATATTATCGTGAAATACCGACCGGCCAGGTCATGGAGGGAAATGAATACTCAATCGTTGATAGTTCACTGGTCAAAGATTCCATCACGGATGAACTCGCTCGACGTCAATATACGGGATCATTGTGGGGTCTGATGGCTGTACCCGTTGGAATTCAGCCTTCGATAGACGATTGGAATACAACAAAGATCGTATGCCGCGGGCCGAAAGTTGAGCACTGGCTCAACGAGCAACGTGTTGTTACGTATGACACGTCCAGTTCCGACTGGCAGCAGATTCTCGGTGCGTCTACCCTTAGATCAACCTCAAAAGAGCAAATAGGTACTCGGAAAAGAGGGCACATTCTGCTTCAATATAATGGCGGTGAAATTGCTTTTCGATCTATTCGAATTCGTGAATTGACGCCGCGTATTCAGGAAAAGCCTCAAGCACCGTCAAATGATTCGTTAAAACATTTTTCACAAATCAACAGTGGCACCAGGGCGGAACTGATTTCGTGGTCAAAAAACCTTCCAGAAGGTTATCGCCCCACCTGGATATCCGTTCGACCGACGGAAAAACAATCACTCTTCAATGCCGTCGCGATCGAATCGCGTGATCATGGAGAATGGATCCTGGATATTACCGATCCCAATGATCGAGGACTATGGGAGTCCTTCAAGCAGAAAATGGCGTCCAAGCGCATGGAGTTCTGGATCGAGTACAAGATCGGAGAAGCAACAGAATCGATGATCGTGTGGTCCGATGGCGAACCGGTGCGGCGATATTTTGGCAACATCGACAATGTTCGCGTTAAAATCGAGAGTTCATTGAAAGTGCAGCGTGCTGCGGTCGCAGGTCCGGAATCATTGATTCCAAAAGGGCTTTCGGCACGAGACGGATTCTATCGGGCGTTTTCAACCTATGAACCGACAGTTCAGTGTCAGACGGAGTTGAGCCTCACCTATGTGGATCTCGTCACGAGGGTGGAAGAATATCGCAAGAAAGGCTGGAGGCCCCGAATCGTTGATTCCATCCTTTACACTTCGCCACCAAGGTATTTAGCAGTCTTCGTCGAGAACCCGCGAGCCGAAAAGTGGGAGTTTACGCCTCGACTGACTGAAAATGAATATCACGAACAATTGTCAGTCGTCGATTCAAAAGGTGGTCATCCACGGTGCGTTTTTTCGCGAGAAGACTCTGGAGAAATCGTTTACAGCGCACTCTGGGATTACCCTGCAAATCCAAAGGCGATATCCACTCCGATCTCGGACGACGATTTTCAGGCGGTCGCTCCATTCAATTCTGATCGAGCAAAAAAATATCAGGAAGCGTGCGCGAAGCATTTGAAACTCCCTGTGGAGTTTACGAACTCCATCGGCATGAAGTTTCGCCTGATTCCGCCAGGGACATTTACGATCGGCAGTCCGCCAGATCAGATCGCCAGAGCCAAACCGTACTTGCATACTTCGTATGAAGCAGACCGACCTGCAAGAGCCGATTCGGAGGGGCCGCAGCAGGTTATAACGATTTCGAAACCGTTCTATCTGGGAGTGACAGAAGTCACTCAAAATCAGTTTGGAACCGTGGTGGGCGTAAACCCGTCATCTTATTCCAAAACAGGAGATGGCAAAGACAAGGTTGGCGGTCAGGATCGTTCAAATGCCCCCGCTGAGAATATGTCATGGCTGGCAACCGGTGAATTTTGTAATCGCCTCAGTACACACGAAAAGCTCGACTGGGCCTATCGAATCACACCGGAGTTGATCAGCCAGATGGGAACCGGTGGCTACCGTTTACCGTCTGAAGCGGAATGGGAATACGCCTGCCGCGCTGGCACGATAACGCAGTTTCATTGCGGCCATTCGGGAGCGGCGCTGAAGGATGCGGCGTGGTTCAATTTCAACAATCCCAGTGGATTTCCGTCCGACGTTGCAAAACTGGCTCCGAATCCATTCGGACTTTATGACATGCATGGCAACGTCTGGGAATGGGTTCACGACTGCTGGCGTCCTGATACTTACAAGAGCTGGACTGGCTCCGCCGCCGTTGATCCGCGAAACGATACCGCCACTGAAGATCGACGAGTGATACGGGGCGGAGACTTTTTCCTGTCGGCAGAAGAAGCACGATCCGCCTGTCGCGATGCGTATCCGCATGACGCCGCCTTCCATGACGTAGGTTTTCGCGTGGCGATATCGGTCGAGGCTGTTCGCCAAATATTGACTGCAAAATAGTCTCGCTTTAAAAGCTGAAGAAAGCTGGCATCAACATGTTTCGACTCAGCGTTGAACATGAATCCGTTGCATCGATTACACTTCCATCCGACAAGGCCGTCCTGATCGGGCGATCGGATTCGTGTCATGTGCGAGTCAAAGATCTTTCGGCTTCCAGGGTTCATTGTCGCGTCATTTCCCACGATGGGCGTGTTACAGTGTACGATGCCGGAAGTCGCTGGGGCACGTTCGTCAACGGGAAGCGAGTCGTTGCCGAATGTGACCTTGTCCCAGGCGATCAAGTTCAAATCGGCGCTACATGTCTCCAGTTGATTGAGGTCCAGTAATGAACGCGCCCGCTTCGTCCGGCAATGATGATCAGGAACAACGTCTCAACGCCGTTCTTGCGGCTTATTTGAAGAGGAAAGATGCTGGCAAAGCGGTGAGCCAGCGCTCGATATTGGAGGCGTATCCGGATCTGGCGGATGGGCTGCAATCTTACTTCGACGGTGAAGCTTTGCTGGGAAACGCCGCGTTTGCGCCCACGATGCTGAATCCAAACGCGGCAAGGGCCGATGCACGCGATACGCTGCCGCCGGGATTGGCTGAATCCGACACCGCGTCCGAGTTTTCACCGCGAACTTTTGGGCGATATCAGTTGCTTCGCCCTCTTGGTGAAGGCGCAATGGGAAGCGTGTTTCTGGCAAGGGATTCGATTTTGGATCGTCAGGTCGCTCTCAAGGTTCCGAAGTCGTTTGGCTCTGGCAACGCGGAATTCATGGCGCGCTTCGCCCGTGAAGCGAAAGCGGCAGCGGCTCTGAAGCATCCGAATATCTGCAGAGTTTATGATGCCGGCGAACTGGAAGGAACGGCATTCATCACGATGGATTTCATCAACGGCGTGCCACTGTCACGCTCGATTGGTTCCGGAAAACTGCAATCGCTGGATAGTATTCTGCGGATGCTTCGAATCATCGCGGATGCGGTCGGACATGCTCACAGCCATGGCGTCGTTCATCGCGATTTGAAACCGGGGAACATACTCGTTGATGCGGACTTCAATCCTCATGTAACCGATTTCGGACTCGCGCGACGAGCTGAAGCATCGGACGAATCGCGACTTACGCAGGAAGGACTGCTGATTGGAACGCCGGCTTACATGGCTCCCGAGCAGGTGATGGGCGAACAGGCAAAGGTGGGGCCTCAGAGCGACATCTATTCGCTGGGCGTCATCTTCTTTGAAATGCTGACCAGCCGCTTGCCGTTCGAAGGCAGCATGGCCCTGATGCTTGCCAGGTCTCTGCACGATGCTCCGCCAGCTCCTGGAAAATTCCGGAAAGACCTTCCGGAAGGCTTCAACGACGTATGCCTGAAAATGCTGAATAAACTGCCCGAACAACGGTATCAGTCAATGTTCGACGTGATTCAGGCCATTGATCAGCTGCAGGAAGAAATCCAACAGTCACTCGTCAGTGATCAGCCCGGTGCTCGGCAGCCGATGCCGGAGCCTGGCTTTCTGAAGCAATGGCGTGTCCTTGCATGCCTGACCTTTCTCCTGATGTTTCTGTCAGTATCTTTTTATGTCTTGTTTTATCTGAAAAGCGGGACTCAGTTGATCGCTGTCCATGTCGATGACGAATGGCTTCGACTGCAAGGTGGCGAAATCACGCTGCAGGTCGATGGTGATACTCACACGATTTCGGCCAAGTCCGGGACTGAAGAAATACTGTCCTTCGGCGTGACTCTGGGACAGCACACGTTTTCCGTGCGACATGGTGACACCGTGGTGCATGATCCTCGGACATTTGAAATCAAGAAAGGTGGCCGCAGTGTCGTTTCAATCACCGCCACCGATATTCGACTCGAAAACAGCGTGTCCGGACTTCATACACCAATGACAGACCAGTCGAAGGCAGGGTTGGTGGAGGAGGCGACCGCAACCACACCATCGACTGCCGGTTTGCCGGTAATGGCGGAAACGGGTGAACAGAAAGTCAACACAGACAGTTCGCCCACATCGACACTCGGCGAAGCGGCGAAAAACATTAACGAGATGAAGTACTCGTCGCAGATTGACGGAGCGACCAAACAGCAGCTGATTGCCTGGGCTGACGGCCTGCCGGAAGGAATGCGGCCTCACTGGATTTCCGTTCGTCCAACAACCATGGCTCCCCTGTTTGATGCCGTCGCCAGTGTCTCGCCAGACCGTGGGGACTGGAGTCTGGAATTCTACGACAGTCAAAATCCGGAACGCGAGACCGCCTTCGGAAACGACCGCTTCGAGCGCAGTCTGGAAATATTCAACGTCTACAAGAATCCGCAGGCCTATGAAAAACTGGCTGTCTGGACCAACGGCGATTCACTGGAATGGTGGCATGGCCGCGAAGGATTTATGACCGAAAAGATCAGCGAGTACGCAATCCCGCCCGCGGGCACTGATGCTGCGCCCATGATGCTGACGCCCCTGTCTCTGCGTGGCTACGAACAGGCGTTCGCTGTTATTTTCAAGTGGCAGCCATATCGCGGCGTGGTCACCTTCCTGAGACTCAGCAACGACGAACTGGTCAAAAAGGTGGAAGAATATCGAATGAAAGGATGGCACCTGCATCTGGTGGATTCCGTTCGGGACAGTGCTCTGCCAACGTCCATGGCTGTTTTCACAGACGCCGCCAATAGCGACAAGTGGGAATTTTCGCAGCAACTGACTGTCGATGAATATCATCGAAAACTTCTGGAAGTGGATGCTCAGGGCGGACAGGCTCGCTGTGTCTATTCCCGCGACGAAAACGGCGAAATACTCTACACCGCTGTCTGGGACTATCCCTCCAAACCACAGGCGATTCCAGCGCCCATCGCAGATGATGATTTCCAGGCGGTGGCACCGTTCAATTCGGTTCGGGCCAAAAAATATCAGCAGGCCTGTGCAGCGCATCTGAATCTGCCCGTCGAATTTACCAACTCGATCGGAATGAAGTTTTGTCTGATCCCGCCGGGAACATTCACCATCGGCAGCTCTGCTGAAGAAATCGCATGGTCTAAACCGTATCTTTATACCGCGTATGAATCTGACCGGCCGGCACGATGCGATTCCGAAGGTCCGCAGCAGGTGGTCACAATCACCAAACCTTTCTATCTTGGAATCACCGAAGTTACTCAGCAACAGTTTCAGACTGTGATCGGCCAGAACCCTTCGTCCTATGCAGAAACTGGAAGCAGTCAAGACATGGTAAAGGGAATGGATCGTTCAAATGCTCCGGTGGAAGACGTTACGTGGATGGCTACGCTGGAATTCTGCAACCGTCTGACTGAACAGGAAAAACTGGAATCGGCCTATCTTGTTACACCGCAACTGATGACTCAAACGGGAACAGGCGGCTACCGTTTGCCGACTGAAGCCGAATGGGAATTTGCCTGTCGCGCCGGCACAACCAGCCGCTTCTCCTGCGGAGACACTGCAATGCTGCTGCGAAAGCACGGATGGTTCGCCGACAACAATTCGAGCGAGCTGCCGTCTGAAGTCGGGAAACTGGCTCCGAATCCCTTCGGGCTTTACGACATGCATGGCAACGTCTGGGAATGGGTTCACGACTGCTGGCGACCGGACACCTACAAATCATGGACAGGCCCCGCAGCCGTCGATCCTCGTACGGACACTTCATCGGTCGATCGACGCGTCATTCGGGGTGGAGATTTCTTCCTCGTGGAGGAAGAAGCTCGTTCCGGCTGTCGCGACTGTTACTCACACGATTCCTGCTTTCATGATGTGGGTTTCCGAGTCGCACTGTCAGTGGATGCAGTGCGGCAGCTGCTGACTCAGAAGCAATAACCATCAGTTCAGGTTCCATGTGGATGACTGAACAACCTGGTAACGGATTTCCAGTCGATTGTTACTCAGACAAAACTGAGCCATCCGCTGGTTTGGCTCGCAGCAGTCTGGCCACAATCACTGTCACGACAATCGCATAAACTACTGCGAGCCCGAGCAGCGGCCACAGTAACTGCGGCCACTTATTGAAGAGGCTGTCAGATAACCATGACTGCGCGAAACACAGCGGAGCCATCCCAATTCCCGTGGCCAGCATGACGTTGCGAACAGGAATCCGCGTGAATCCCGCCGCGTACGACAATAGGTCTGTCGATGTGAGCGGATTGAGCCTCAGCAGCACAATCACCCAGCCACCACGTCTCTCCAGCGCCGCCTGCAGTCGGGAGATCGCCCCGTTTGAATCCAATCGTTCCAGCCACGCCGAACCAAAACTCCGAGTCAAACCACACGAAATCCCCGAGCCGATCACATTCCCGACCAGCGCCAGCAAACCACCCAGCCACGGCCCAAAAATCAACCCGCCCGGCGCATACAGCAGCAGCCCTGGAATCGGCGCGATGATGACTTCGATGGTGACAAACAAGACATACGCCACCGGTGCCCAAATCCCCGCCTCCCGAAAAAACTGCTGCAGACACGCGACGCGCTGAGTCGCATTAATGTCCGATCGTGTCAGCTGATACGCAATGCCCTGCGTGTACCACGAACTCAGCAGAACCGTGACCAGGAGCAGCAGCGCGAGCCAGGGAAGATATCGAATCCGCATTTGTCGTCTGCCGTCGGCGAGTAGAATTCATTTGTAACAGTACTCGTGAGAGTTAGCATCGAGCGGAAAATTCCTGTCGGAAGTACGTCAGGCTTTCCAGCCTGACCTGTCGTGTTTCCATGTCAGCCTGGATAAGCTGACGTACATCTATTTTCCGCTCGATGCTTAGCGGTGACTCTCCCGAATTCATAGCCGCACAGTAACGCCAGAATTCCCCTGATCCAGGTAAGCCCGGCACCGCTGCCACCCCGTTTAGTCATGCAAAACTCTTGCGGTGATCAGGATCAGCACATTTTCCGAATGCGAGTTTTTGCCGACAGAGGATTGCGAGTGGGAAATCATCTTTGTCTTGCCATCCACCAACGCCAATTCTGATTCAAAAACCATCTGCCGAATTGCCGAGTTGAGCATTTCGGCCTGCAGGCCGTTTGGGTCCTGCGGGTCCTGGTCAGGATTCTCACCGCGATCAATTCTGGAGTTTTCGAGTTTTACATTCAGCATGATTCGCTCGTTCGAATCAATCTTTCCTTTGAGCCTTATCATGCCTCCGATTTGCTGCATGGTTAAGTGTGGGATTCTCTGGCCCTGCGCTGCAACTGTGATTCCAGACACCACCGGTGTCGTCTCTCCAACACTCATCATGACTTCCCGATCCACAATCGTCGATGTCTGAAATTCTCTTCGCCAGATGAGACTCTTTTGAGTCTCGGGATTTTTCAGAAACGCTTCTGGATCAACAACGCCATCAGGGACTTCAAAGGTGTCCTTCAGTCCGATCATCTGGACTTTCAGATCCAGCATTCGCGGTGCGATGGCCGGTGCCGCTACGGCGTCGGCCGTTGATTCCTGCCAGCACAGCAAGGTTGCGAACAGGAGCAGAGTATTCATAGGCGTGACTTTCAAAAGAAGAACTGAATCAGCCGCAGAGCGCTAGCTCACGGTTTTCGAAGAACCAGTTTCAAAGAACCGGACGCTGGCGCGTTGCGGCTGATAAGACAATCATAAACCGCTTGATGCTTAGCCTCCGACGGTCGCAGTGATGACAACAAGCACCGTCTGCGCCGGCAACTTTCCGGTCGCGTCAGATTCCAAAGTTCGCAACAGCACGGACTTCCCTGATGCGGCCGATATGGTCGTGGTTACCGACAATTTTCGCGTGAAAGACTTCGGCACGAGATCTTCGTCCGTTTCTTTCGTCGATTCCGTGACTTCGTCAGGGCGTGAGGAAGAGAGCGTCGCTTCGATGAGGATGCGACCATCTTCCTGAATGGATGGCTGCAGTGCGACGCTCGTTCCGAAAACCTCCTGCACAATGTTTGGTGAAGCGCGCACCGGACTGCGCGCCGTGCCGAAACCGCTTCGAGGCGCAGTCGCTCCACCAGGAGGACCGTTTGGTGATGCAGCGTCGGGCGGCCGCCTGAAACCGGGCTGCATTGTGTAGCCTGACGTCACCGCCTGCACGTTTCCAATGGACATCTTCGCACTCCTTTTGTCCAGCGTGCTCAGACGAAACCGCTCAGACCACCGAACTCCCTGCTGGCCGCGCAGTGCCGCGACAAATTCCAAGGGGGATTCAATCACGTCTGGAACATCGACCGACGAATCCAGCGCGATCATTGTTACAGATAGCTCAATCTCTTGAGTCTGCGTATCAGTCAAACCCAGTTGACCGCGAATGTCGGCGCGTCGCAACAGATCCGGCTCGGTGCCGACACGTGGCTGGCCAAAGACGGACGCGGGTAAGACTGCCAGTAAACCGCCAGCCAGGAGAGTCGAAAGCAGACGGAGGAAGCCAGGCAATATGTTCATGATGGGTTCCAGGGAGCGTTGGAATCTGGTCTTCAGGAATTGACCTCAGCGAGAATGTGCTATCAAATCCATGTTTTCACGTCGAGACGTCTGAATTGAATTCGCTTCCACTGTAGCTGGAATGGATCTTCGCATTCACTGCCACAATGATGAGATTCACGCAATTCGCCAAAGTAAACGCCGCTCGTGAGCAAGGGGTTTGCCATGCCAAGAGAAGCCGTGAGCGAGAATAGTCGAGTCGCCCTGCGAATTCGCTCAGAAGACAAAGCGGTCATTATGCGCGCTGTCGCCCTGGCACAGACGGACCTGACGAATTTCATTCTTCGTACGGCATTGCGTGAAGCTCACTCCGTGATCGAAGAACACGAAAACGTCAAACTGACGCAACGCGACAGTCGCCGCGTTCTGGATCTTTTGGAGAATCCTCCGGCACCCAATGCAAAACTGCGTAAGGCGGCTCGCGCTCTGCCATGATCGTTTCAGAATGGCACGCAGAACCCATTTCAAAGAAGCATGACCGTGGCTCGTTTGACTGTGGGGAACTGGCCGTCAACGATTTCCTGCAGCAGCACGCTCGCAAGAACCACGAGCGGGGGGCGTCAAAGACATTTCCGGCGATTACGAACGCGAACAACAAAACGATTCTTGGCTTCTACAGTCTCAGCCCGGCTTCACTGGAATATGCGAGTACGCCCGATGTTTTGAAAAAAGGACTGGCACGATACGATGTGCCGGTTTTTCGACTGGCTCGGCTGGCCGTCAGTCTTTCCTGTCAGGGACTGGGCGACGGAGGCGTGCCAGAGATTGAAAGCGACCTCCATTGCACATCTTCGACAGAACGAAACCTTGCTTTTAGTGATCGCGTAAAAGCATTGACTTCAGCTGCGTGCAGGCAACCGCTGGTCCTTCTGCCATGGATATTGACGCAGATTCTACAATCACATTCTGCTGTTCGCTCCGTGTTCTCAATAAGACTCTATGAGCCGGAAGAGATTCTGCCGCCACGGGATAAACCAGCGTTGCTCGATGGGCTTCAAACGCGATGGCATAGGCACACATCTGGAAACGGTCGTTCCTGCTCTCATTCCCGTAGCTGGACTTGTATTTTGCATCCAGCACCCATCGATCATTGCCACAACGCAGAATTATGTCGGCGATCAATCGTCGATTTGGGTCGTCTTCACCCATCGAGTCGTCCCATGGCCGCCGACATTTCCAACGGGGCTCAACGATCCAACCTGTTTCTACCTCAAGGTCACGGCACATTCGTGCGAGCCCGTGCTCCCAGATTCGTGCGAGGGAAATCGTGAAAGTGTGGCCGCCCATTCCGAAGATGGGATCCAATGTTGCCCCGAGTAGAATGAGCCTGGCAATCTGTGTGGCGTTGCGATATCCATCCGGAATTGCATCCATGCTGCTTTGCAGAATTGCAAATTGTTCTTCTGGTTTTCGTGAAATGGAATTCCATTCGGAACGAAGTCGGTGAAATAACGGGCGGTCGTCCGGTGAGAACTCAGCGGTGCACAGTTGCAACTTATCCAACGCCAACGCAAGCAGTTTGTTTGAAGCCGTATTCAGACTTCGAGCGCGAACCAACTGTGGAATGGCTGGCATCTGCCACGGTTTTTGCGCCAGCCTGCCGGTGTGAATTCGTCCTTTCACTTTTTGAGACGTCTCAATGAATGATACGAATCCTTTGCGCATATGGACTCTCGTGACGAGATCCAATTCTCGCAGAAAAAGTTGACCAACGACGTTTTGGAAGGTGCCGGAGCTGGTAACGTTTCCGTCTTGTGACCAGTTTTTGAGTTCTGGAAACTCACCAAGATAGGCCAGCCATTCAAGTATCACGACTCCGGGGATCTTGGTTCGAATCACACAACGACGGCCACTGGGCAGTAACAGCGTGCCCACTCGATCACGTCCGCGAATTCGCACGTTTTCCCGGTGTACTTCCAGACGCAAGATCTTTTGGCGGTCAAGTGCTTCAATTGCCGGAAGGTCACGTCTAATGTCTCCGAGTGTCCCCTCCCAGCATTTTGGAGCGACGGAGCCCTGTTCTTCGCAAACAATTTCGGTGCATGAAGTTGAATCTCGATGTGCCTGATGCTTGCTGAATATGCTAGTCATCTTGTGATTCAGGGCTTTCAATGGTGTGCGCTGTTGTTGATGACTCCAGACATTGCAAAAGAGTTTCCTCAGCACGCTGAACAAGGTCAGAATCGGGGCGACCGAACTGCATCAGAAATAATTCCTGCAAGTATGGGAGCACGCTAAATCGGACAATTCGCCGCAGTGTCTCAGCAAGAAGTGGCTTGTCTGACGGATCCTTCGTGTCGCTCCCGAACGTCTGCACCATGAACAACGCATGGCCGACTTGCTGCTGTGGCGGGATGCCTCGGTCAGCGAGCAAAGTGTTGCAATGCCGCAGAGCATCGGAGGAAAAGTGGGAGGGATTGTTTCCAGAACGATTCAGCCACGTCTGGAGAACTTGATAGTTTGGAACCAGTTCTATCCAGAGAAAACGTCGGCGCAACGCAAGATCCAGTCTGCCAATGGAACGATCCGCACTATTCATCGTACCGATAATGTACACGTTCTGCGGCAGGCGGAACGTTTTTCCGGAGAGCAATCGAACGTCACGGCCACGGTATTCCAGGAGCTGCAGCAGCTCGCCCAGAACCGAAGCGGTATCACACCGATTGATCTCATCGAGAATCAGGACGTGGCGCGCAGTTGGATCATAATTCTTCAATGATTCAATCCATTCCATGAAGAATCCCGGGCGAGGCGCAAACTGCAGTTGGCCATCCTGGGTCAACGGTTTGATTCCCTCGAAGAAATCTTCGTACGACCAGTTCGCGTGCATGAAGAGGCATGAGCGGCTTCCTTGCTCCTGACCTTTTCGACTCGCAACAAAATACCTCGCAAACATCTGAGCGATGTACGTCTTGCTGGTCCCGGGCGGTCCCGTGAGCACAACTTGCTGCTTCGTTAGCAAGGCATCTTCGATGTCACGAAGTTGTTCAAGGGGGAGTGCCGAGGCCTGGCTGAGTTCAGAAAGTGTTGCTGGTGCCTCATCATCAACTTCG
>JBBQSE010000010.1:0-47324 GCA_038214195.1 Planctomycetales bacterium | reverse complement strand
TGAGATTCCCCCACCGGCCAGATCGTGAAGCGATGAGCCCAGATCCTGCCATCGCAATCCAGCGAAAGACTTGATTGCTTCCGCGATGGCAAGCGGTATCTTAAGGGTGCGAAACGTTTTGCATTGAGCGGTTCATGATTGTCTCATCAGCCGCCACGCGCTAGCGTCCGGTTCTTTGAAAACCGGGAGCTAGCGCTCTGCGGCTGATTCGGTCGCGACGCTGATTGACTACTTGATGCTTCCTTCGTTCTCGGAACCTGTCATGAGCAAGACAATCTTTCTATCGACGGTGACTGGCGAGTTCCTCGATCTGCGGCGGCGGTTGGCGGGACTGGTCATGCGGACTCAGCGGGTGCATGTGCGGCATCAGGATGAGTTTGTGCAGCGCGGAGTGCTCACCTTGCGGATGCTGGAAGAGGAAATCCGGCAGTCGGACCTGGTCGTGCATGTCATCGGGGCGAAGGCAGGGTGGATTCCGTCGGTTGAGCAGGTGGACGAGTTCCTCGGACGACATCCCGACTTCGCCGTCCGGTTTGCGGATGTCGTCGAGGCGGCGCGGAAGGGCGAGGTCTCGGCCACTCAGTGGGAAGCGTGGCTCGCTCTTTACTTTGCCGCACAAGGGCAGGCGATCCGCTTGTGCCCTTATGAGTCGATCGATTCTCGTGCCGGGCGTGAACCGCAGCAGGCCGCGCATGTCGCACGGCTCGAACAGCGCGGAGTCCATCCGAAAGAAGCCGCGTCGGAACATGATGTCATCGTTGAAGTTCTGCTCACGCTGATCGAACTCGGTTACCTCACAAAGGCCGAATCGCAGCGGATTGTCTCGTTGCCGCTTGCGTCGCTCGGGGAGTTGTTCAAGGGGCGTGATGAATTTCTGGAGACCGTGCGGAACCGGCTGCGCACAGGACATGTCTCGGCGATTGTCGGGGCGCAGGCGGTGCATGGCCTGGGCGGACTCGGGAAGACGCGGGCGGCAGTTGAGTATGCGTTGCGGCATGTTGATGAGTACTCGGCGGTGCTGTTCGTCTCGGCGGACCAGCCGGAGTCGCTCGAAAAGAATCTCGCCGAATTATCCGGGCCACTGGTCCTGAATCTCCCCGAGCAGGACGTGAAGGAGCAGGCGGTCCGGTACGCCGCCGTGGTCGGCTGGCTGCAAAAGAACTCCGGCTGGTTCCTGATCCTGGACAACGTGGACGACGCCGAGACCGCGCGGGTGGTCGAGCAACTGTTGCCGCAACTGAGGGAAGGGCACGTCCTGATCACGTCGCGGTTTGGCGAGTGGAGCGGCGGCGTTGATCGTCTCGATCTGCAAGTCCTGACTCCCGAGGCGTCGATCGAATTTCTCGAACAGCGGACGGCAGGGAGACGGCGGATCGCGGCGGACGACAAGTCGGCGGTCGCGGCCCTTGCCGGGGAACTCGACGGTCTGCCGCTGGCCCTCGAGCAGGCGGCGGCGTTTCTCGTCGCGAAAGGGGAATCGTTCGCGGGCTATTTGTCGCGTTGGCAAGCACACGAGCGGAAAGTGCGGACGTGGCACGATGCCGATCGAATGCACTACCCGCGCAGCATCGCCATCACGTGGGACACATCGTTCGAGCAACTCGAACCTGCTAGCCGCGCCCTCCTGAACATGCTGAGTTGGTACGCCCCCGATCCGATCCCGGTCGAGGTCTGGCAGACCGAAAAAGCCGCACAGGCGATCGCCGACGGCGCACGGCGTCTGTCGCCCGACAGCGAGCCAGATGACGCCGAAGACGCCCGGGCGGGCCTCGCCCGCTATGGGCTGATTCAGTGGGAGCCTAATCGCGCCGCCTTCAGCGTGCATCGCCTGGTGCAGGAAGTGAGTCGCGAACGCCTGACCGACGACGACTCGCGCGCCGCGTTGCAGTCCGCGTTGGACGTTCTCAACGCCTACCTCCCCGGCGACCCGCCGCCGCAGGATGTCCGGTCGTGGCCCCGCTGGACCCCGATCCGCCAGCACGCCACCACACTCATCGCCCACGCCGATCAGAACGGCCTCACCCAACCGACGACCCACTTGATGAACGAACTAGGCCTGTTGCTGATGACCAAAGGTCTGTGGGCCGAGGCCGAATCGCTCTATCGCCGCGCCCTCGGCCTCGCCGAGCAGTCCTACGGCGACCAGCATCCGAACGTTGCCAGCGACCTTGCCAACCTGGCGGTGTTGCTCTGGTCTACGAACCGTCTGGCGGAGGCCGAGCGGCTGATGCGGCGTGCCTTGGCGATCGACGAGCAGTCCTACGGCGACCAGCATCCGAACGTTGCCAGCGACCTCAACAACCTTGCGCAGTTGCTCCAGGACACGAACCGTCTGGCGGAGGCCGAGCCGCTGATGCGCCGGGCCTTGGCGATCGACGAGCAGTCCTACGGAGACCAGCATCCAAGAGTCGCCACCGACCTCAACAACCTGGCGACGTTGCTCCAGTCCACGAACCATCTGGCGGAGGCCGAGCCTCTGATGCGACGGGCGCTGGCGATCGACGAGCAGTCCTACGGCGACCAGCATCCGGACGTCGCCCGCGACCTCAACAACCTTGCGCAGTTGCTCCAGGCCACGAAGCGTCTGGCGGAGGCCGAGCCGCTGATGGCAAGGGTCGTGGCGATCTTCGAGTCGGCCTATGGCGAGTCTCATCCGAACGTCGCCACGTCCCTCAACAACCTGGCGCAGTTGCTCAAGGCCACGAACCGTCTGGCGGAGGCCGAACCGCTGATGCGCCGGGCCTTGGCGATAGGTGAAGAGTCCCTCGGTCCCTATCACGCCTGGGTGGCCAACCCTCTCCACAACCTGGCGCAGTTCCTCCAGGCCACGAACCGTCCGGAGGAGGCCGAGCCGCTGATGCGCCGGGCCCTGGCGATCTTACAACAGAGTTTGGGGGACCAGCACCCCAACACGATCACGGTCCGGAAAAACTATGACCGGTTGCTGGCCGAAATGCCGCCGAGCGAAACGTAGGTCGTTTCTGCCGGAAAGAACTTCGACCGCAGGCCGACAGAGTAGAACAGTTGTCCCAACTGTTCATTCCTTCGACGCAGCAAGCCAAACACAGGAACAATTGAGGACAATTGTTCTACACTCGAATCAGGTCGCGGCAGGTAGGACCTACTATGCGGATGGGTGGCCGGGGTTGGAGAGCGATAGCTGGAAACCCCGGGGTTTCCTTCGCTCTGCTCAGCCCAACCCCGGCCACCCATCGTGATCCTTTTTTGACGTAGCTTCCTGGGATCTGCGTTCGGCGAGGGTCTCCTGACCCCGCCGAAACGCCCGACCGAAGGTCTCCCTGATTTTGGCAAAACGTTGGAGCAGAGGAGGAGACCTGCGGTCGGAAACGGTGGGGGGTCAGGGTGTGCCGGGATGAACCGGTTTGGAATAGAGAATGAAAGTGTCTTACGAAGAAAATATAGCCAATTACTTCGGCCTTCAGCGGAGGGGCGGATCTCGGTCTGTCTTAAGCGTCCGTGCGAAGGGTAACGCAGGCCAGCCATCGTGAGCCTGTTTTGACGTAGATTCCTGCGTGACTGCGGTCGGCGCGGGTGCGGGGTCAGGAGACCCGCGCACAGCAGTTCAAGGCCCGGATGGGCCGACACAGCCACTGCCGGGGCCGTGAGGCCCCGGAATTCGACTCAAGAGAACCAAAGGCCCGGAGGGCCGACACAACAAAAACTGCGAAGTACACCGAATCTGTGTCGGCCTTTCAGGCCTTTGGCTCATCATCGCCTGCCTCCGGTGGCTCACGCCACCGGCAGAGGCTGTGTCGGCCTTCCAGGCCTGAATCGCATTCCTGTTGTTTCCACTCCCTGTGTTTTTAATGCAAACAATCCTTCCCGGCGTTGCCCAAGGCTGACGTTGCGTGTCCTCCAAAGGGGCAGACCCCGTTTTGAAGTCACTGCAATCAATCATCGCTCCTCATTCGAGGCATCGACTCCGGGAAGGCTGGTCACCGAGGAACAAAAAACACGTTTCTCAGAATGTAGGCCGTGCGTTAAAGTGCTGTGGAATCCCCAAATCAACGGAGTGGAGACACAATCATGGGACGGATTGCTCAATTACTGACGAAGCTGTTTCGTCGAGATTTGCGGAAGTCGAAGGATGCTGCGGCGGCGTTTGCGGCGGGGTTGCCGTCGGATCTGCCGACCTTGGAAGAACTGGCGGCGAGCCTGAATGACCCGCAGCATGTGCTGTATGTGGCCGCTCAGAATTTTGCGTCGGCGTTTGCCGAATCGGTGTCCTCGCTGAGGGGGTTTTCTGAGTACTCCGACGTCGTGGGTTCGGCTGAAGATGAGTATTTGCCAGACGGGCCTCCAATGAGCCCGCTGACGAGGTCGTTCTTTACGACTTGGGCATTTTTCGATGTGCGTTTCGGAAGAGATCGCGAGACGATCGGCAAGTGTCTGGTTGAACTGCTGACAACCATGAAGTCCCCGGATATGATGGTGACGGCTCTGAGGAAGTTCGGTTCGTCACGCATGGGGAACTGCCGCATTCGCCAATCGCGGAGTCTGCGAGTGAATTAGCAGATATTGAGCCTGCGTCGGTCGCGTCCACGATGAAGCGACCGGCAATCAAAAGCAAAGACGCGATAGACAGTCGGACGTTTGTTCGGTGCAAATTCTCCGCAGTTCAGCGAAAAGTCATCGCCGAATTGTGTCCGGAACTTGCATCAATCCTGAAGCTGAACCAGCCGAACCAGCGAGTTGTGGAGTTCACGACATTGCAACGAGATTCTGTGCTGTCGCTGGCGAATGCCGCCTTTCAAACCGGCGATGGGACTCGTCGTCGAGTCCTCAAACTTCTGATCCGCAATTTGAATCTCGCCGAGCCTGCTGATTCCAATCGTCCTTGAAGAAATCTCGACCGCGACGCCAGGCGACATTTTTCCACTGTGCGTCGAAGGTGCGATGCATTGTCCTCCCGAAGATTGCGGTGGCGTCTATGGCTACTTCGAAATTCTGGAGGCATTGCAATTTGAAGATGCAGATTCGGCCCCTGACGCAGAATACGAGGATCTACAGCACTCTCGCGAATTACGGAAATTGTACCGCCGATTCGAGCCCGAGAGGTTCAATCCGAACACAGCCACAAAGACGATGCAGAAGTTCCTGCGGCAGGGGATGTGGTGAGGTGTTGTGCAGGAGTCTCGCCGCGCTGCCGCAACGTTGTTCAGTGCGGAACGTCGCCAAACTCTGCTTCCACAGCGGCATCGGCGTCGCTTTCATCAAAGGACAATCCTTTGGCAAACCACGGATAAATGGCGGGCACGACCAGTGACGTCAGTAGTGTCGAAGTAATCAGTCCGCCGATTACGACCGACGCCAGTGGTCGTTGCATTTCCGCCCCGTCGCTGGTGGACATCGCCATTGGCAGAAAGCCGAGACTTGCCACAAATGCAGTCATCAGTACGGGACGCAGCCGCGACAGAGCTGTTTCGCGTGTGGCTTCCGGGAGCGGCATGCGTTGTTTTCGCAGATGTTCGGCCGCACTCACCCAGACAAGTCCGTTCAGCACGGCGACTCCAAACAGCGCGATGAAACCCACGCCTGCCGAAATGCTGAATGGCATCCCGCGAAGTTTCAGCGCGAAGATTCCACCGCTGGCGGCCATCGGCACGGCCATGTAAATCAGCAACGCCAGCCGCGTGGATTTGAACGATGTGTAAAGCAGCAGAAAAATCATCAGCAACACGATAGGAGTGATCAGAATCAGTCGCTGACTCGCCGACTGCAGGTTTTCGAAATCCCCGCCCCAGCGAATCTCATAACCGGTTGGAACATCGACGCCCTTTTCCACCGCCCGTTGCGCTTCCGAAACGAACGTGGCGACGTCCCGTCCACGGACATTGGCAGAAACAAACGTGCGACGTCGATTGGATTCATGGTCCACGCTCGGTGGAGTTTCTTCGATGCGAATCTCAGCCAATTCATCCAGAGGAACCGGCTTGCCGCCGGCGTCTGCCACCGGTAACTGTTTCAGTCGGTCAATTTCTGATCGCCAGTCCTCGGGAATGCGAACGCGAATCGGAAACCTCGCGCGGCCTTCGAAGATGATGCCCACATTTTTGCCGCCGAGCGCCTCAACGACATCCATCACTTGTTGGGCTTCAATCCCGTAACGGGCCAAAGCGACGCGATCGGGCACGATGGTGATCGTGGTCAGATTGGCCTGATAGTCGGCCTTGACATCGGCCGCACCGTCGATCGTCCGCAGCGTTCGCTCAACGTCCTTGGCCAGCTTCGCCAGCAATTGGAGGTTATCGCCATAAATCAGGACCGCGACGTCCGCCTTGACTCCCGCCACCAGTTCGTCCACGCGCATTTCGATCGGCTGTGTGAATCCAAATGCGACGCCGGGTACTTTGTTGTTGAGCTTCTCCGACATTTCTTCAATCAAGTCTTCGCGACTGAGCCCCGGTCGCCATTCATGATGGTCTTTCAGCATGACCCATACGTCCGTCTGATGCACTCCCATGACATCGTTGGCGATTTCCGGACGGCCCGTCTTGCAGAAGACGGTTTTGACTTCCGGAAACTTCTTCAATTCCGATTCAATCTGCTGCGACATCCCAATCGCGCCTTCCAGCGTGGCACTGGGCAATCGGACCGCTTCGACCAGCAAGTCTCCTTCCTCCAGCCGAGGCATAAATTCGGCACCAAGGTTCATGCCGACAGGGATACTCAGCGCGAAGACAGCTACGGCGATCAGTGTCGTGACCAGCGGATTGGCGATGGCCCGTGTGACGATCGGCGTGTAAAAATATTTGATCCAGCGAATCAGAAACACGTCCTTGTCCGACATTTTCTTTGGCAGTGCCAGCGACGCCATGGCCGGCATAAACGTCATTGACAATATCAGCGAACCTCCAAGGGCAAACAGTACCGTCAGGGCCATCGGCCGAAACAGCTTGCCTTCGGTTCCCTGCAGCATCAGGATCGGCAAATACACGATGGAAATAATAAGTTCGCCAAACATCGTCGGCTTTCGAACTTCGATCGCCGCGTCGCGAATGACGTCGATGCGACTACGTCCTTTCGTATTGTGTGACAGTCGATGAATGCAGTTCTCGACCATGATGACGGAGGAATCGACGATCAGTCCGAAGTCGATCGCTCCAAGGCTCATCAAACTGGCGGTGACCCCAAACATGTGCATCATGCTGGTCGCGAACAGCATCGACAGTGGAATCGCCATCGCCGTGATCAGCCCGGCTCGAAAGCTGCCGAGCATCACGAGCAACACGATGATTACCAGGGCACCGCCCTCAAGTAAGTTCTTCAGGACGGTATGCAGTGTGCGGCCAATCAGGGCTGAGCGATCGTAGATGATCTCGAGCTTCACGCCGTGCGGCATAGTCTTTTCGATGACGGCGATTCGCTCCTTGACGCGTTCCACGACTTCGCGCGAGTTCGCTCCGATCAGCATCATCACCAGGCCTGTCACAGCCTCCCCGCGCGCGTCCCGTGTGACGGCTCCCTGCCGTGTCATGGGAGCGATCGAGACTTCGGCAATGTCGCGAATCAGCAACGGAGTCCCGTCCGCTTCACGACGAATCACAATCTGTTCCAGATCGGCGATGCCGCTGACCAATGCCTGGCCCCGCACAAACCGCTGCTCGTCATGATGAATGACGTAACCGCCTCCCGCCGCCGCGTTGTTCGATTCCAGGGCGGTGAACAGATCCGCAAATGTCAGTGAATAGCTGGACAGCTTTGCCGGATCGGGACGAACTTCGTACGTCTGATAAAATCCGCCATGCGAATTGATTTCCGTGACTCCGCGGACTTCTCGCAACCGTGGCGCGATATCCCATTCCAGCAACGTGCGAAGCGCCATCGGCGAAAGGCCTCCGCCACGGACTTCGAACTGCAGAATTTCGCCAAGAGCCGTCGTCAGTGGTCCCATTTCAGGTGTTCCATACCCTGCGGGTATGAGAGTCGCGGCAGCACTGAGTCGTTCATTCACCAGTTGCCGCGCGCGGTAGATTTCCGTGCCCTCCTGAAACACGATCGTGACGACGGAGATTCCGAACTTGGACACACTGCGAAGCTCTTCAACATCCGGCAGCCCTCCCATCGTGACTTCCACCGGCTGCGTGACGTAGCGTTCGACTTCCACCGGAGACAGCGAGCCCGCGTTTGTGATCACAGTGACCTGGACATTGGTCATGTCGGGAACGGCGTCGATTGGCAGATGAAAGGCGGCATTCAGGCCAGCCGCTGCCATCAGCAGAGTTCCCGTCAGAACCAGAAACCTGTTTTTCAGTGTGAGTGTTATCAGTTCAGCAAGCATGTCGTCGTACCGTTCACAGTCAGGGTCTGAAAAGCCGTTGAACCATTGCCATCATTCGAGTGCAGGATGGCAAAGAGTCCGGCTGTTTTTCCTGGGAGACGCTTTGGTCCCGACCTGAGACAGGTCGGGCTACGCAGGCAGATCTGTTCTCAGATCTGCATCCCCAGGGCCACACATCATTCTTCGCCTTCGAGCAGCATTTCGCTCTTTAGATAGAAGCCGCCTCCGGAAACAACCCGCTCGCCGAGGCTCAGTCCGGTCACCACTTCGACCAGTCCACCGACATGAATTCCGGGGATGATGTTGACGCGGTGAAAATCGGACTCACTATCGGGACAGAACACGAATGCCTGCCGGTCGTGTTCGAGAACACTGGATTCCGGAACCGTTACAGCTTCGCGCGACTCGGCGACCGGCACGGCCACGCGGACAAACATGCCGGGCCGCAGCTTGCCGCTGGAATTATCAATCACCGCGACAAGGGGGATGGCGTTTGTCGTGGGATCGACTTCGCGTCCCACAAAGTGAACTTTGGCGGCAAGAGTTTCCATGCCGGGAATGGATGTCTCGACTCGAATCTCGTCGTCGGTCTTCAGGCTCAGTGCACTCCATTCGCGTTCACGCAGGTCGGCCGCGACCCACAACGTCGAAGTATCCGCGAGAGTCAGCATGCTGTCACCGGCCACGACACGTTCGCTCGGAGAATACACTCGCCGTTCAATCGTCCCCGCGAACGGCGCTCGCAGCTGCACGAGCGACAGCGATTCCGGCATCAGTAACGGATCAACACTCGCTTCTGCCTCCAGCTCTGCGACCGACTTTTCATCTGCGGAACTGTGTCCGAGCAAAGTCTGCACGGCCTGGAGACTGATTTTCAGTCGCCGTTCGGCGTCTTCGACCCGCGTTTCCGCGCGGCGATAATTCAACTTCGCGGTAAACGTCAGATCCTCGAGCGCGGCCTGCAGAGTCGCTTCCGCGTTGTCGCGACTGTTGATGCGTTCTTCGATCAGGCGAGTTGGAACAATTCCGATCTTCGCACTTTCTTGGGCCGCGTTCACGAGGGATTCGGCAAGCAGCAGGTCCGAGTACGCCGACAGCAGCTGTTCGCGGGACTTCCCCAGCGTCACGTCGCGAAATTCCTGCTTGATCTTTTCCACCGGACTGCGCGCCCGAATGACGGCTGTCAGTTTCGCAAGACCATCGAAGATCGCTTTTTCCCATTCGCGATTTTCGATGGCCAGTTTCAATTCTGACGTTCGCAGCAGCACATCGGCGCGGGCGTTTCCGACCTCTGAGCTGTTGAGTTCAATCAGGACGTCGCCCGCCTGGACCTGATCGCCGGGATTGACGCGAACTACGGTGATTACACCTGCAGTCGCGGAGCGGACTTCCACGTGCCGACGATCGTCATAGCGCAAGCGTCCGGGGACTTTGTTTTCCGGATGCAGCTGAGTCTTTGTGACATCCGAAAACACGACACCAGCAGCCTGCAGCTTGTCCGGGGGCAAATGCACCGATCCGGAATTCATTGTGCCCTCAACGTCAGCCTCCGGATCAACGGCAGTTCCGTCGGAAGCCTGGACATCGTTGTCAACAGATAAGAAATATCGCCGCGCATACGCAGCGATTGCCAGACTAGCGATAATGGAAACTAATACACCAAGCAGCACACGTGACTTCATGGCCAGGACACCTCTGTGAAAACCTGCGGCTCAAAGCGCTAACGGCTGAGCAATCGCAATGGAGAATTCGCCGCATCAGCGAAGACGCACAGAGTTCGGCGTTTAGATCAGGCAAACGCCGGTAACCGCCGACAGCGGCAGTTCGCTAAGCAACGTCTGGAGAAAGGACTGCGGGTGCGAGGCATCCGGCAGGCTCGCGACGCCTTCGATGTCAGCGGCGGAATCCAACTCTGTGTCGAATGCTCGCAGAGTCAGCTGGTTCGACAGCGATGTCCCGGATTCGCAGCACTGGGCGGCAGACGCGCAGGCGAAGAGAGGCAGTTCCGGGGAGGCCTGATCGCGCGTGGGGCTCTCCTCACCAGTCATGTCTACCGGAAACGCCAGATGCCAGTGCAGGCCGACGATCTCCGTAAACTCTCGGCCTTCGTGAAACGTTGCTGAATGCTCGTGCTGAAACGCCGAATTGGTCAGTATTTCATGGTCATGCACCATCGGAACCGGCCCGCGCCACGCGCAGACGCAAACGAGCAGACATATCATCTGTCGCAGTGATCTGTGATTGTTGGCGAATTCAAACAAACGGTGGTTTCCTGACCAGAAGGCCAAATCTGAGATCCAAATCATGCTCGCTGGTCGCCCAAAAAGCAAGGGGCATTTCGGATTTGCCCGAATCCGGGCGGCTACGCCAGCACCGCATTCACGAGTTCCCCATGAATATCCGTCAAACGGAAGTCACGGCCCTGATACTTATAGGTCAGTCGCTTATGGTCGATTCCCATCAGGTGCAGGATCGTGGTGTTGAGATCATGCACATGCACCGGATCACGCACGATGTTGTAACAGTAGTCGTCAGTTTCGCCGAGCGTCATGCCTCCTTTAACTCCGGCACCAGCCAGCAGAGTTGTAAAACAGCGAGGATGGTGATCGCGCCCGTAATTGTCCGCCGTGAGCTGGCCCTGTGAGTAGACGGTGCGTCCAAATTCTCCGCCCCATACAATCAGTGTGTCGTTGAGCAGCCCGCGCTGGTCCAGATCATTGATCAGCGCCGTTGTCGCCTGGTCTGTGTCGCGCACCTGACCACGAACAGCGTTGGGCAATCCTCCATGATGGTCCCAGCCCATGTGGAACAGCTGCACGAATCGCACATCACGCTCGGCGAGTCGCCGCGCCAGCAGACAGTTGGACGCATAACTTCCGGAACGATGCACATCCGGACCGTAGCTGTCCAGAATATGTTTTGGTTCGTTCGAAATATCGATCAGGTCCGGCACGCTGCTCTGCATGCGGAACGCCATCTCGTACTGCGCAATTCGAGTCTGAATTTCCGGGTCACCGATCTTTTCAAAGTGCTGCTGGTTCAGCGCCGCGAGTCGATCCAGCGTACTGCGTCGCGTTTGAGCCGACATGCCCTGTGGATTACTCAGGTACAGCACCGCATCGCCGGAGTTGCGGAACTTCACGCCCTGATGCTTCGACGGAAGAAACCCCGAACCCCACAAGCGATCATAGAGCGGCTGATCGTCGGGTCGGCCGCTGCCAAAGGATGTCAGCACGACATACGACGGCAGATTTTCGTTTTCACTGCCGAGTCCATAACTGGCCCACGATCCGATACTCGGCCGGCCGGCCAGCTGTGAACCTGTTTGACAAAACGTAATGGCCGGATCGTGATTGATGGCTTCCGTGTGCATCGAGCGAATCATGCACCACTTGTCCGCCAGCGTCGGCATATGTGTCAGCGCGTCGCTCATCCACATGCCGCATTCACCGTGCTGGGCAAAATTGAAGATCGACGGAGCCACGGGAAACTTTGACTGACCACTTGTCATGGTCGTCAGACGCTGCCCCTGACGAATGGACGCCGGCAGATCTTCTCCACGCCGATCAGCCAGCATCGGTTTCGGGTCGAACAAATCCATCTGCGACGGCGCGCCGGACTGAAACAGATAAATAATCCGCTTCGCCTTCGGCGCAAAATTCGGAAACGCAGGCAATCCATGTTCCGGTACCGCGCCTGCCACGCCGGACGAAGTCATCAGCGTCGCCAGCGCCGTCGCGCCGAGGGTTGTCGAACCATGCCGCAGAAAAACTCGACGATTCAATGCGTCCTGAGTTTGCAGTGGATTTGACAGATTCACAAGTGACATGATTCTCTCCCCCATCAATAGTCGTCGTTCGCTCCTGCGAACGAAGCGCATGCGATTTTGAAAATGATTCATCACTGCTCGATTCTCGAGTGGCCGGGGCTGGACCGCTGGGAAGCCCCGGATTGCGATCACCGAGATTTCACGTTGCCTCACCCTCGACCGCCCTAACCGCATACTTTGCTGCGATGAGCTGCTGGCAGTCCGATTCGTTCGCGGAGCGAACGACGACTATGATCATCGCTCCCATGCAAACGAATCGCCGGCCAGTTCACGGTACTCAGATGTCAGTAGTGCTTTGAGTTCCGATTCATTCTGCAGCCCCCGCCCCGCGTGATTCAACGTTTCGCCAGGATCTTCGCTCAAATTGTAGATTTCGAAATCCGTCAGTTCCGCCGCTTTCGCTTTTTCCAGTCGTTCAGCAGTCAGATTTTCATAACGTGGAAACGCGCCGGAATTCAGCCTTGCCAGCACTTTCCATGGACCGTGCCGCATGGCGACTCGCGCGTCGTTGATGGCGTTGTAGTACGCCCAGACGAGCGGTTTCGCTCGTTCCGGCATTGTTTCGGACTTGAACAGCGGAACCAGACTCATGCCGTCGAATTTTCGATCTGGCGGCACTTCGGCACCGGCGAGTTCGCAGATCGTCGGCAGCAAATCCAGCGATGAAGCGGCATCCCGTTCAGTGCGAGCATTCTTGATCCCGCCGGGCCAGTTCATGATTCCAGCCACATGGAATCCACCGTCATGAGTGTGCAGCTTCACACCGCGCAGGATGCCGGTCCGTCCCCACGATCGCCCGGCACCCTTGTAGCGCCGCAGCGTTTCCGGCCCGTTGTCCGACGAAAAAACAACCAGCGTGTTTTCGCGGACGTGCAGTTTCTGCAGTTGTTCGAGCACTCGGCCCACAGCCAGATCGACGTTATGGACGTTTGCAAAAAACTGGGCCTGATCTTCTTCAAATGCTACTGCTTTGTACTTCTCGACAAGCTCCGGAGGCGACGCGACCGGTTCGTGCGGCTCATGAAATGCGAGGTACATGAAGAATGGTTGATCAGGATGGCTGGCCGTCTGTTGTTCCAGCCAATTCGACGCTTCATCGACCACGACCTGGCAACTGAAACCCTTGATCTCGCCCACGGGCTTACCATTTCGCACAAAGTTGCGAGGATTCTCATGCGACGGCGCGGCGTTGTTCTGTGTCGCCATCCAGTGATCAAATCCCGCATCTCCCGGCTGCGGCTGTTCGTCGCTGTTGAACCTGCTGTTACAGTGCCATTTGCCGGCCATGCATGTGGCGTAACCAGCCTTCTGCAGCAACTGCGGCAGCGTCACTTCACGCTGTTGCATATGCACCAGATCGCGCGCATCTGATTTCGGCTCACCGCCCCGACCAACTTCCGGAATCCAGTCATAGACCCCGGAACGATTAGGTGATCGGCCTGTCATCAATCCAACGCGTGACGGCGAACACACGGGCGCCGCCGAGTAAAAGCTCGTGAAGCGAATTCCTTCAGCCGCCAGCCGGTCCAGATTCGGCGTCTGAATATGCGGATGCCCGTAGCAGCCCAAATCTCCGTGACCCAGATCATCGCACAGGATCACAACCACATTCGGTCGTGATTCCTCTGCGGCCACTGGCCGCATGGCAAGTACGAACGCAGCCAGCACAAGGCACACGTTGCGTGAGCCGGCCATAGTCGTCGTTCGCTCCGCGAACGAAACGCCGCGTCCATTGAATGCCTCACAAGAACCATTCCTCCTCCCGAAACTGAGCCCGGAGGAAAAACTCCGATGCCATTCGTCCCGATTTGAGGTTGTTTGTCCGTCGGCCATCATTCGTCCCTCATCTCTCGTTAGCGACTCAGAAAACTGAACAATAGGCAGAAAGACACATTTTGTGAAACGATAAATGGTCCGTCGCACATCAAGCCGGGGACATGGCAGAAGTCGTCAGACTTCTGGTCCGAACTCTCACGAGTTCGGCTATTCCTTTCACGAATCAGCATAACACACAACTCCCGTCCTGTCCGCCATTCATTGCCAGGGGCCGACGGATCAGCCATCATCCGGGGGGGATTCACTGATCCTGGTCACGGAAATCCAGACCGACCTCAGTATCTCGCCACACTTGCTGAAGCCGACGCTGGCCTCGATGCAGGAACTCGCGTAGTTCGACTGTCCCATATTGGGGTTTGAATGGTGTGAGCAGAGGGTCGGGAGTCTTTTTCGGACGGAAACGTCAGCGTTTTTCACCATGCTACTCTCCGAAAAAGACTCCCGACCCTTTCATTCAGCGCCCCTGCCCGGTTCACCGAGCAACAACAGCGCCCGCTCGGAAGCCAGCGTCACGATGTCGCGTTCCACGATGCCGTCGTCGCCGAAAAATTTCTTTGTGTTTGGGACGTCCTGCTTACTGCCTCCGATGTCTGCTTTCGGCGGCTTACCTCCCACGACGCAGGTCAGCACAGCGCGCTGTGACAGTTTCCGACTGCATGAATCAGATCATTCGGTCAATCACCGTGACGCCGTTGCCGGGGAACTCGTGCATTCGGGGCAGCAGCGCGGCGGCTTCAGTGAGCGTGACACGATCGCTGATCAGCAACTCCGGTTGCAGCGTCCCGGCAGAAATCATGCGCAGCATTCGACTGTACTCAAAGGCCTGCATTCCATGACTTCCAATGATTTCCAGTTCATTCGCAATGACGGAACCCATCGGAATCGGCGGATCTGCATCCGAGCCGAGCATAAGTCCGATCTGAACATGCCGACCGCGTTTTCGCAGGCACTTGACGGAATTCCAGCACGTTACGCGACTGCCAAGCGCATCGATCGAGACGTGAGCACCTCCACTGGTGATGTCCCTGACAGCGACGACAGGATCAGCGTGCGAGGCGTCGATTGCGATGGCGGCTCCACAGCGCCGAGCGAATTCAAGGCGGTCCTGGCGAAGATCAATTGCGATGACCTTTGCGCCCAGAGCAGTAGCGATCATGATCGCTGAAAGTCCCACTCCGCCGCAGCCGTGAATGGCAACCCAATCACCCGGTTGAGTGCGTCCCTGAACAACGATCGCTCGAAATGACGTCGCAAATCTACAGCCCAGGCTGGCGGCGGTCACGTAGTCGATATCGTCAGGGAGTGACACCAGATTCACATCGGCATACCGAATCGAAACGTACTCGGCAAACGCTCCCCACTGCGTGAAGCCTGGCTGCGTGTATTGATCACAAATCTGCTGATTGCCGCAGACGCACTGTTCGCAGGTGCCGCAGCCACAGCAGAATGGAACAGTGACACGTTCACCGATTGTCCAGCGGTTGACATTCCGCCCCACGGCAACGATTTCACCGGCAAGTTCATGTCCTGGGACATGCGGCAATTTCACGTCGGAATCGTGGCCCATCCAGCCGTGCCAGTCGCTGCGACACAGTCCGCAGGCTCGCACGGCAATGATTGCGGCATCCGGCTCGGGAACAGGATCAGCAACATCCTGAATCAGCAGCGTCGTTCGGTACTCTTCAAACACGGCAGCCCGCATGATCGGCACTCACAAATGACCTGGGTCAGTTTTCAGTGATTGTTCCGACAACCGTCATCAGATACTGCCCCTCTCGCAGTGTACCAATATCACCGGCAATAAAAATCACGTCCGTCCGGATGTGGGCAACGCCGAGTTCCGGTTACGGCATCGAAACGGCTGGACTGCGAACCGAGGCAAAGTAGCGATTGTCGCGAATCCAGTCTTCACGTGTGTACGAGATGACGGATGTATCGGTTTCGCGAACCTCAACGTGAGACAGGGAGAAACCCATTTCTGTGATTTCCGTGAACATCATCCAGGCGAGGTTTTCGACGCTGGTCGGGCCGTTGAAGAGTTTCATCTTGAACGATTCCCCTGTCCGGCGGCAGTGATCCTGCAGCGAGTCATACAGTGGATCGTTGATGTTGATGAGCATTCCGTGGTCGTAGAATTCCTTCAGCCACGGTTCAACGCGATCATCGAATGCACCGAACAAAGTGCTGATGTCGCCATCGCGTTCGACCTCAAAAAAGCAGCGAAGACCATAACGATGGCCATGCAGATTGCTGCATTTGTCTTTGAGTGTTTCATTCCGATGGGCCGCGTAAAACTTGTACTCTTTTTGAATGATCATTGCTTCACCTGTGTCTGATCCGAGTTCACACCTGACGCCCCCTCATCCGGCCTTTGGCCACATTCTCCCCCCTTGCAGGCTGTCGATTTAATACCAACCCGAAGCGCCAGCGAGGTTTTAGACTTCAAAAACATTGTGAAATGCCACCTCGCTGGCGCTTCGGGTTAGTAAAACACACTAAATCGACAGCCTGCTTGCCAGGGGGAGAAGGGACGTCGCCGCTTTTCCAGTTAACTAGACTACCAAAAAAAGAACGAGACTTCCTCTGTAAAAGCGGAAGTCTCGTTCAGGACGATTTGATTGTGCGGAGTTTCGGGATTCAGCGTCAGGAAAATTCCCCGAGCGGCCCCTTGCTCTGGCATTCTGAAATCAGGAAAACAGCTCTGGAATCACGTTTCCGTCGCGGACGATCATCACCGGGCGACCGGTTGGCGTGTGATATTCGTGCGTGTGGTCAATTCCCAGAGCGTGGTAGAAGCTGGCGGCGACGTCGTCCGGTGAGAAGCCTGTGCCTTTCGGCAGGCTGGCCGTTGCATCGCTTTCGCCCAGAACCTGTCCGCCCCTGATCCCGCCACCGCCCAGCAGCATGAACATGTTGCGTGGATAGTGGTCGCGACCGACTCGTTCCGTGTTGATCTTCGGCGTGCGGCCAAATTCTCCCGTGACGTAGACGACGGTCGAATCCAGCAGGCCTCGCGCAGCGAGTCCGTTGAACAGTCCGAACAGAGCTTCATCCAGCGCTGGCAACTGTCGGGTCTTCAGGACGTTCCAGTTATCCCGGTGGGTGTCCCAGCCACCGTTTGAGAGTGTGACAAAGCGGACTCCCGATTCCACAAGTCGCAGAGCCAGCAGGCAACTTGCTCCAAGCGATGACGAACCGAACTGCTTTGAGAAGTCCGGTGATTCCTTGCCGATGTCAAACGCTTCCCTCGCTTTCGCGGAAGTGATCACCGTGTGTGCCTGGCGGCCAAATTCGTCCATACCTTCCAGCAACTGGCTGTCCTGCTCGACGTCGCTGAAAGTACGATCAAGTTGAGTCAGCAGGTTGCGGCGACGTTCGACGTCTTCGACCGTCACTCCGCCGGACAAGGAAATGCCACGCACGCGAAATGGCTGGCCAATCTGCGGTGTCGCGGTTGTGTTCATGGGAGCGTAACGCACTCCCAGATAGCCCGGCCGCTGAGCGCTGTTGGGAATCGCCACGAACGGTGGAAGTTCCGGGATAGTGGGACGCTCCTTTGTGAGGACCGCGCCGTAGCCAGGAAATTCAAGGGACGGCAGTGGACGGTTTCCGGTGTTGACGTACTTTGTTCCCAATTCGTGCGCAGCCACGGAATGGCTGACACCACGAAGCAGGGCGAACTTGTCCATACAAGTTGCGATCTTTGGAAGATGCTCGGAAATTACAACTCCGGGCAGGCACGTCTGAATCGTGTTGAATTCACCGCGATACTCAGAAGGAGCGTCGGGCTTGGGATCGAACGTGTCCATGTGCGACGGGCCGCCGTTCAGATTGACAAAGATCGCGGACTTACCCTTTGCCGCCGCGTCAAGACTATTAGCTTCTGCCAACTGGGCGTAGCTTGCGAGTGTCAGGCCCGTGCCACCGACGACGCCCGCTTTCAGAAAGTCGCGGCGACCAACTCCATCACATGTGCGGAAAAATGCCATTTGAGACTCCTAAAGAATTTGAGATCTGAGATTTTTGGATTTGAAAAGTTGTTTGAGCAACAGTAGTCGTTAGCATCGAGCGGTCAACTGCTGTCGTGTCAGCCGCAACGCGCCAGCGTCCGGTTCATTGAGCAAACCGGGGGCTAGCGCCCTGCGGCTGATTAAGAACAGACAGTTATTTTCCGCCCGATGCTTAGTGGTTCACGATGAATTCGCGGGTATTCATCAACGCCCAGAGCACACCGCGAAGTCCATCAATCGGGTCGGCAGATTCGGCGATGAATGTCTGTGCAGTCTGCATTTCGTCGGCTGTCGGAAAACGAGAGACGGTACGCAGGTAGGCACTGTTGATGACTTCAGAGACGTTCCATTTCGGTAAGTGTTTCGCCGCCGACTCAACGACGTCAGATCCCGACTCAACTGCAGGCATCGGATCTTCGTCTTCGGGTGCCAAAACGCCCGCTGACCGAGCATCGCTTCGCAACTTCTTCAACTGCACTTGAAGCAATTTTATCTGATTCTTCCTGCCCGCTTTTTCAGCTGCGTCAAGTTGCTGTTTGCAGCGATCAATCTGGGCCTTGGATTTCCGGACCTGCGCGTCTTTTTGTTTCCCGCCGGAATTCGGATCGGCCTGAGACTTTCCGTTGAACGGCAGATTATTTTCCTTTGCGACCTGAGTCAGCCAGCCGTCCTTTTCGTCAATCATTGACAACACCTGGTTGTCGTTACGGACAAAGATCGTCTGCAGCAGGCTTGGTTCTTCGGTGCGATCACAATCACAATTACTTTCGCGAATTGACCGACCAAACACGGTCAGTGCATAGTCCGCCGGATTGCGATTTCGACTCTTGAGCGAGGATCCCGGAATGGAGATCGACCGTTTATCGAGATTCGTGACAAACTCAGCGTTCTTAGCGTCGTTCAGCGTGACCTGAGTCATCATGTCGTAGGCGATTTCAGCAGGCAGGCGACGAGGCACAGAGCGGCTGAAATTGCGTTCGTCATGACGGTTGCTGGAATTCGGAATCCAGCTCAGTTGATACGTCCGACTGTTGAGGATTTCCCGATGCAGCCACTTCATATCGAATTTGTGCTCAATGAAACCCTGCGCCAGATAGTCCAGCAACGGGGCGTTGACCGGCGGATTCGCCAGATTCATATCGTCCGATGGCGAAACAATTCCCACGTTGAAGTAGTTCGCCCAGACACGGTTCACGAAGGCTTTTGCGAATCGCGGATTGTCGGGCGAACGTAACCAGTCCATCAGCGGCTGCCGCACATCTTCGTACTCTGTCAAATTCACGACTGCACCGGCCAGAAGCTTTGCCGTGGGCGGCGCGACGACGTTGCGAGCAGGTTTGCCGTCCTTTGGTTTCTTGTTCCTGTCCCTCTGCTGATTGGTTGCCTTGACCGGCACAGCGTACACCTCGGCCAGCGGAATCGTTTCGCCTTCGGTAACTTTCGTCGATAGAACTTTACGCAGATCGTTGCCTTTCAGGCCATCAGTGCCGTCAAAGCTGGCGACCATCGCGTCGTATTCCTTCTTTGCATCCGGACGTGTGGCCTGACGAGCACTGGTCCCCTTGAAAAATCCCTCGAACTGTTTGAAGTCGTCCTGAGTCCACTGATCAAACGGATGTTTGTGGCACTGAGCGCACTGGATTCGGGTCCCAAGGAAGGTGTAAGCGAATCCGATCACTCGATCTTCTGACGTCTGGAAGTTCTGGCGAGCCCAGAAGTGCGGCAGAGTTGTGCGATCCGCGTAACCTTCCGCACCCGGACCGTCCTTGGGGTACAGCTTCGAAACATTTTCGCAATACGCGGTGTACGATTCACCTGGATCACGACTGACCGCCATCACAATGCCTTCGACGATATTGTCGTACGACATATTTTCGCGGACGCGTTTTTCGATCCACGCATACCACTGCTTCGAGGCCTCACTCTGGACCGGAGTCACGTTGTTGAGTTTGTCGTCACTATTGCCAGTGAAGTCGCACAAGCGAGTCGTCCACCACGCAACATAGCCGGGGCGTTCGAGGAGTTCATCAATCTTGCGACTGCGTTTGTCAGAACTTGTGTCGGCGAGGAACTCTCGGACTTCTGACGGCGTCGGAAGTGTTCCCGTGACGTCCAAACTGACGCGACGCAGGAACTCCGCATCGGTGCACAGGTCGGACGGAACGATGCCCACCTTCCGAAGTTTCTGCACAATGAGTTCATCGATCTTTGTGGGCGTCGGAACCACAGGATAGCGATCGCCAAACTCATCGGTGACCGGTCGGATGACTGGAACCGGCACGACCGCCGCATCGTAGGACGCGACAACATGTGTGTCGCCAGATGCACTGCCAGTCACCAGGCCGTCGTGAGTCACGTCCGCAATCTGATCGTCATTCGTCTGAAATCGGCACAGCGCCGTCACGTCTTCTTTGACCCCATTGGACCAGACAGCGACTGCTTTCAGCTGCTGTTCCTGTCCGGCGGCGGAAAACAGAATTTCGGCAGGCGTTACCTCAAGCTTCGTGAGTGTCGGAGCGTCTTCGACCGGACCGATGGCGTCGCCCTGAATCCAGCGGAGCAAAAGATGATGTTCCCAGCTGCCTTCTTTCATGCGCTGGCCGCCTTCGTGCTGAACCTGCATCAACGCTTTTTGCAGGATCAGACTTTCTGCAGGAGCTTCGGAGTCAATCCGCCCATAGAGTTCGTCGTGATCGCTCTTAAAGTCGAAACCAAAGAGACTCAGGCGAAATCCGCCCCGCCCCTGGAACGATCCGTGACACGCGCGGCCATTGCAGCCCAGTTTCCCAAGCAACGGGACGACATGCTGCTGAAAGTCGGGCACTTCCGTAGAAGCATCCTGACTGGCAAATCGCGTCTCGACAGACTTCCGTATTGAAGAATCTGGCGACGTTTCTTCGGCAAAGCCGGTTACCGACATGAGAAGCGTCGATGTCGCCACCACGGACGAAATTATGATTCTGAGTGGATTGAATTGCATTCCTGGACCTCATCCTGTTTCAGTGTTCAAAACGATCTGGCCTGCGAGCCATTTATCCTATTGGGAACCATCTTTTCCGGTCTTTGATCCGACCGGTGGTTTCTGAACGTTCTTTGTGCCAACCTTTCGGTTCGCATTTGTCTTCTTTGCCAGTTGCTCCCATTCTCGATCAAGCTGTTCATCCTGAGACTCAGACATCGCAGTCAGCTGACTCTCAAGTTTTTTCAACTGATCAGTTAGTCGCAAATGCTCGGCTTTCAATTGAGCCACTTTCGCGTCATGCCGGTATCGCAATAGCGCGCGGATTTTCTGTTCCAGCTGATCATCTTTGGCCTGCGACCATTTCGCAACAAGCACTCGGATCTGTGAGTCGGTCTTCCACAATTCCAACTGGTGGATGTACCGCGATGGATTCCGTTCACGCTGTTTTTCCAGAATCAGCATCTGCTGATTCAGCTCCCGCATTGCTCGCTGGAATTCGCTTTTTCGCGCCTTCTTGAGATGCTCCAGCAACCGTGCCAGTTCCGGATGATGCTCAGCCGCAAACGCCATCGTGGCATCCAGATCCGTTTCCGAAAGTTCAGGTCGAGGTGCCTTCCGATCGATCGCATCCTCAGCCGCTTTCTCAGCTTTTTCGCCAGTAGTATCCGCCGGCGGGGACTGCGCGAAAGCCGATACGTTGGCCAGAACCAGGGCTGTTGCCATGATGCCCAGCGATCGCAGAATCAGAAAATATCGACTTCGGTCAGCCATGAAATGCGGTGGTCCTTTGAGGGCTTAATAAATTCCCGACTCATCGTCTGGATTGACAACAGGAAGATCACCCGACTCGAACGCAGCATCCAGATCAACGGCGGTCAGCAACCATTCTGGCGCGACCAAACTGGAGATGGAGTCTTCCGACACACTCCATTCGTCAAAATCATTGTTCGCATACGTTGAAGTGTCATTCTTCAGCAGCATGGCGAGTGCATCGGCGGTGGCAGTCGCATCATCAGCCGCAACCGATAACGCCGATTCCGGCGAATTCTGCAGCGTCACAACTGCCAGAACGGTCATCGCCATCGCGATGATTGCCCCAAGCACGATCGTTCGTGAGAACGCTGGTCGAACAGGTTCAACTGTCGATGCAGGCAAAGTGGCGAGAGACACTGGCGATGATGCCACACTTTCAGACCCGCACGCCAGCGAAATGCCCGCCGTCAGCCGAGTCGCCTCGACGACAGCTTCGCACAGCGAAACATCCTCCATCATCGCCAACTGAAACTGCTCCGATTGTTCTTCCGTCAGTTCGCCCAACACGAACTGCAGAGCCAGCCACTGAGCGCCATCGATGAGTGGAGCCTCGTGTAAATTGTCATCTGATAAGTTATTCATAGCAATCAGCTTCAAAGTCGAACTATTCGGAGAACCGAAGTCCTCGCTTCTCGTCACGTATCATGCAGATCATCCGCAAACGATCGCAGTTGTGAATCCTCTTTCAGCCGCAACAAACTGCGACGCATCCATGTGAGTACTGTGCCCAGAGGCAGCTTCATTTCTTCGGCGATCTCAGCAAATGTCTGATCGTCATACATTCGCCTGCGAATCACCTCCTGATATTCGGGCGGCAACCGCAGCATTGATCGCTGAATTGCCTGCACGGCTTCTTCGTTGACCAGGCCAAGTTCCAGCATCCACTGAGCCTTCGCTGTGACCTGCCGTTCCGATTGACCGCTTGCTACCTGCTCCGCAAATCCTTTCTGATGTGTTGCCTGCCGCTTTTGCTCACGCAACAACAGCCGAGCCTCATTCTGGGCAATCCGAAACAACCAGCCGCGAAGTGTCGCTGCATGAGCCGACTGAGCCGCTTCGATCGCCCGAATCACCATCCTCTGGAACGCATCCTCCGCAAGATCGCGATTTTTCAAAATGCCCAGCAGAAACGCCTTCAAATCGGCTTCCCACTGCACGCATGAACACTCAACAAGAGACCGCATGGCAGAAACTGTCGGCTGCGATCCGGACTCGTTTTCACAGCGATTTGCGTCGTCCTGCGTCAACGAGTTCCCCTTTTGAAATCAGCATCCGCGACTACGATGCGCGGCGGAGCAGCATTATTTCAGGTGTATTGCTGAAAATCACGCTGCACCAAACTTTACTGAGGATTTCAGCATTCCATTGGCCACTGACTTCGCTTTGGAAGGGCCGAACGGGAGGCGCAATCAGTCCGGACAGATCCGAGAGTGTGCGTTGCTTCCCTTGCATTTTGGCCTCACTCACTGCCGAGAAGGCAAACTATGGCCTGGCCATTTGAAGATTTGGATTAACTCCGGAAGTGTCAGCAATCCCAACATCACATCGTCCTCATCTGGAGAACCAGACTTGATCGACTTTGTCTACAGTAATGACTGTTGGCAAACGGCGATTTGGGATTTCTGCACTTTTCCTTGATTAGTAAAGCAGATCAAGAAAGGGCATCGAAGAACAGCGAGGTTCAGGAATTCCTGAGTGGCCTTCGGGCGATTCGTGGACATTGCCGGAACGACCCTGCGCCGGGGCTGGCCTGCATTGATGCCTCGACGTCCTGACCGGTTCAGGCGTTTGCCACTGCGGACTGGGCGATGGCTTCCCATTCGCCTTTTGGGATCCGGTCCTCTTCGTCCATCAGCAGCAACTGGATCTCCACGATCTCATCGGCGCAGTCGAAGAACGCATCAATGACAGCCGGATCGAACTGAGTGCCACGTCCTTCTCGCAGGATGTCGAAACACTTTTGGCGGGGGAATGGATCCTTGTAGGGTCGCTTGCTGGACAGCGCGTCAAACACATCTGCGACGGCGACGATGCGGCCTTCCAGTGGAATGTCGTCTGCCAGCAGGCCCAGTGGATAACCTTTGCCATCCCAGCGTTCGTGATGCGTCTGCGCGATCCGCGCGGCCAGCATCAGCAACGAAGATGACCTCACATGCAGCATGCTTTCGCCGATGCGGGTATGCGTCTTCAGGATGTTCCATTCTTTCTCTGAAATCGGCTCGATGATCTGCCGCCCCAGGGCACAGTGTCGCTTCATCAGATCGTACTCATCCACGCCCAGCTTGCCGGGCTTGAAGAGAATGGCATCGGGAATTCCGATCTTTCCAACGTCGTGCAGTTGCGCGGCCTGTTCGAGCATCTCCAGGCGGTTTTCCGGATAACCCATCTGCCTCGCAATGATCGCGGTGTAACGACCGACGCGAATGACATGGTTGCCGGTATCGTTGTCGCGATGTTCGGCGGCGCGGGCCAGACAGAGAATCAACTGCTGGCGCGTGGCTTCCAGCTGGCGTGTTCGGCGCTCGACCTGTTGCTCCAGTCGCGCCGCTTCGCTGGATGCCATGTCGTAATGTTTTTTGATCACGACCGCGTTGCGCACGCGGGGCAGAAGTTCGTTGGGATCGATCGGCTTCTGCAGAAAGTCGCTCGCTCCCAGATCCAGCGCCTGTTTGCGGATTGCGGGATCAGAAGCCGCCGTCAGAATCAACACCGGCGTGTGCTGCAGGATCGGATCTAAACCGATGACGCGCAGGATATCCAGACCACTGATTTCCGGCATGCGAATGTCGAGCAGCACGACATCCGGCCGCTCGTTTCGCAGCAGATGCAGCGATTCACGGGCATCACTGGTGGTGACGAAGTTTTCGTAGCCGTCCATTTTCAGATGCTGCCGAAACGTCATGATATTCAGCGGCTCATCATCGATGATCATGATTTTCGCCGACTTGTCGGCGTTGCGCATATTTGTGACTTTCGGACCAGAGTTTCTCGTCTCCGCCAGCCTTGCAGATTCCCGAATTGCCACAGGATTCAGCGGCAACGACTCCTGAACCGGGAAGATGTCATCCAGAATCGATTTTCGACCATCGCCCGCTGAGATCGGTCCCTGGCCCTTAGACGGCGTCGATTTGGCTGAGAGTTTTTCTCCTGAAGGGGCAGGCCATTCCTCGGCGGGGGCTGACACGTTGTCTGTGTTGGATGTGGCAGTGTTAGCAGTTCGCGGGACGCTGATACTCATCGGCACGGGTTCGGCGACTGCCACCAGTGGATTGTTGGCGAGTGATTTTACACCGGCTTCAACATCTCGGCTCAGACCGGCGGTCCGCAGAGACTCAAAGGATGCAATAGTCGATCGAATCTCATCAAGAACCGAAGCGGACGTGGGATTAGTGACGATCGACATGACTGCTTCCTGTGGTCCTGGTACTGTCTAAATTCTTGTCAGACAGCTTTGGTAAAAAGCGAGGTCGGACAATTGATCGCACAACGGGGAATACGGAATACTTCCCGGTGTTCAGATGCACTCCGTTAAGCCGGGAACGCATCAATCAGTCCAACTAGACACTAGGCCACTTTTTCCGCCGGGTCAGAAATTTCCAATGAGGGTTTCCGTGTCCATGAGACTCAACATACTCTCGTTCTCCGTGAAATCGTTTCAAAGTGTACAGTTGATTCATCCGGTCGCAGCAGTTGCAGCGAACGCACGGGCCGTGAGTTGTCGCACATTGCCGCCGGGAGTATGCTGTCCGCTCGGAGTGCGGATTTACCACCATCAAACCAGCGATCCTGGGGACTCGAAAAATGTCGGATACAACCAACGGAAAACTCAACCGCAAGCTGCGAATGGCTCTCGTCGGCGGGGGACAGGGAGCTTTTATCGGTCGCGTCCACGCCACCGCAGCCGTCCTGGATAATCGCGCCTCGCTCGTCGCAGGAGCCCTCTCATCGGATCCCGTTCGAGCCAAAGCCAGTGCTCCGGCCTATGACATCCCGGAGTCGCGGGCTTACGGATCGATGACGGAACTCATCCAGAAAGAAACGGCGCTGCCCGCCGATCAACGAATTGATTTTGTTAGCGTCGCAACACCGAACCATACGCACTTTGAAATCGCCAGAGCGGCGGCGGAAGCGGGCTTCAATGTGATCTGCGACAAACCGATGACTTTCGATTTTGCGCAGGCCGAAGACCTGGTCAAGGTTGTCGAAAAGAGCGGCGTCGTTTTCGCCGTGAGCCACAACTACACGGGCTATCCTCTCGTCCGTCAGGCGCGGGAGATGATCCTGAGCGGCGAACTTGGTGAGATCAACGCGATTCGGTCCAACTACATTCAGGGCTGGTTGCGCAGTCGGCTCGAGTCCGAAGACCAGAAGCAGGCGGCGTGGAGGACTGACCCGAAAAAGTCCGGTGCCGCCGGTTCCTTCGGCGACATCGGGACGCATGCGTACAATCTGGGCCGGTACATGACGGGACTACTGCCTGCGGAAATTTCCTGCAATCTCAAGATCTTTGCGGAAGGTCGGCGGCTGGATGATTACGGCCATGCGGTTGTTCGGTTTGAAAATGGCGCACTGGGCACGGTCACCGCCAGCCAGATTTCGCATGGTCGCGAGAACGATCTGTTTATCGAAGTGGACGGGACTAAAGGCGCTCTGTCATGGCGACAGGAGGAACCAAACGTGATGATCGTTCGTCGTAACGGTTCGCCGCATCAGATGTACACGCGCGATCCGAACGCTCCGTTCATGAACAGCATGGGGAAAGCGGCCTGCCGACTGCCTTCGGGACATCCCGAAGCGTTCTTTGAGGCGTTTGCGAACGTCTATCGATTTGCGTATGACTCAATGGTCGATCGAGCTACGGGGCAGAAGTTTGAGAGCAAAGACACGATCTATCCGAACGTGTATGACGGTGCGGAAGGCATGTATTTCATCCAGCAGTCCGTGGCGAGCAGCCAGCAGAACGGAGCGTGGTTGCCCATGAAATATGCGGGAGCCCGCCGTTGATTCGGACACGATTCCCAGGACTTCGTTGCCATTTACGTATGGTCGAACAGGGACTGGAGCCTGCGCATTCATGCTGTTACACTGATTCGAAGTCAATTCGGGTACCTGAAGAAATTGCGGTAATCTGCTTTGCCCCGCCTAACGTTATGTGACATGGAAAAGCCAGGTGCGGTTCTAAATGGATAGCCGAATTACGGTCTTTCTGATTGTGGTGCTGCTCGCGATGCTGAGGGGAATTTTGCAACGTCCGCGAGTGCGTCGGGAAATGAAAGGTCGGGTCAGCAGTGGTTTGAGGTCACAAAAAACGAGGCCAGCCGACAACCTGACCGACGATACAGTTGATTCCGGCCACCAGAGTCCGGAGACTGACGTTTCAGGATAAGGAATTGCAATGATTCGGCTCATCATAATTGTGATCGTTCTCGCCAGCGCGCTTCACAGGTTCCGTCAGTCTCTGAAAACGTCGAAAGAAGGAGAAGAACGCATGAAGAAGATGGCACAGGATTCCAGTGGGAGTCCCAATCCGCGTGGTTCGTCGGCTGGGCAGAGGAAGGAATCCACCCGAGCGACAAATGAACAGCGTAGTTCTGGTCAGCGAGGTACTCAAAAACCGACGTCACGACGCGAACAGCGAATGCAGCGTGCCCAACGCAAGGTCGAGCCAGTCGCATCGACTTCCGACCGTTCCGCTGGCTCTGGTGTTGGCGCTCATGTGGATTCATTCATTGGCCAGCATGTCAAATCGCACATTGGTAATCAAATACAGGAATCAGTCAAAAGCGATATCAGCAACCAGGTCAAGAGTCATCTGGGAGAACGCAGTAATCCAGACCCGACCGCAGCCGCCGCGACGGCGCACGGATCAGTAGCGGCCGCCGACATTTTAGCGGCGCTTCGCAATCCAGCAGGTGTCAGGCAGGCAATTCTGATGAGTGAAATCCTGTCAAAGCCAAAAGCGCTGCGGCGATCCTGAGGTTTCCTTCCATTTCAATTGTGAGTCGTCATGGCGGACACGGTCCACCGAATCCTGCTCCTGGATGGCGAGTTGTCCTTTCGGGGTTCATCGCTGCTGACTTTGCGACTCGCACGCGGTCTTGAACGGCGCGAACTGGATACGGCCCTCATCTGCACGCGTGTGACCGAACTCGACGAGTCGCTGCTCTCCGGTGTGAGACTTCACGAGATCCCGGGTTACAATGTCCCGATCTGGGGCCGGATCGTACTGCGAACCCTGAGCCGTGATCTCAGGGAACAGCGCCCCGACATTATTCATGTGCAGGATCCAAAGCTGCTGTCACAGGGCCTGCGGCTGGCGCGAAAATTTCGACGTCCGCTCATTGTGAGTGTGTCGGATCAGTCTGAGGCGGGCGGGCTGGTGATCCGCCAGGCAACGCCGGAACTCAAGATGGTGATCTCTGTCAGCGAAAGCGTGCAGCAGCAGATTCCAGAAACGCCGTTCATGGCGCAAATTGAAAAGTGCGTGATTCTGCCGGGTGTAGAAGTTCCTGACGCCGCACAGATTGATGCCCCACTGGATGACGATCGTCCGCCTGTGATCGGCATGGCCGGACCACTCGAAATCGTGAAGGGTGCCGCTTTCTTTCTCCGCGCCTGTCATCGTGTGGTGGATGCGGGCCATGATATTCGCGTGGTCATCGCTGGCAGTGGCCCTGAAGAACGCAGTCTGAGGAAACTGGCAGGATCGCTGCAGCTGTCATCGCGATTAACGTTTGTGGACGGCGGAGTGGCCATGGCGGGTTATCTGGAGGCCATCGACATTTTTTGCCTGCCGTCACTACAGCAGGGACTGGGAGTGGTCATGCTCGAAGCCATGGCGCTGGGTCGCCCCGTGATCGCATCCGGCGTGGGCGGAGTGACGAGTGTCATCGACGACAATGTCAACGGTCTGATCGTGCCGCCCTCGGACAGCCGCAGCCTCGGGGACCGGATTATTGAGCTGCTTCAGGATCGTGAGCGAGCCCGCCGGATTGCGGCAACTGGTCAGCAACTGGTGCGAGACCGATTTAACGAAAACCGCATGCTGGACCAGATTATTCAGGTTTACTGCGATGTGCATGACGCTCGTCTGGAAACTGACGAACCTGCGCCTGTGGTGATTCGCACACGTCATTCGGCGGCCGATTGAAGGAACTTTATCGCCGCAAGTTGTCTCAGATTTCAGCAAGGCGAGTCTCGGGGGATTCCTCGGTTGTGTTTGCTGATGTCAGGCTTTCAAATATAGCCCTTCCTGCCCCAACGCGTTGACCGCGATCCCTCTTTGACCCCCACTTCAGGATTTACCCATGCCGTCCAACCCTGCAGAACCAACCCCGGCTGCGAATCCTGCGGACAAACCTCGGCGCCGCATGCTGCTGGAGGTGATTACAGCCTTCATCAGTTTCGTCATTGTCGCCGTGCCATCAACACTGGGGGGATTGTTTTTTCTCGATCCGATTTTGCGAAAGCGAAAAGCGGGTGCCAGCGGTGCGACGGAGGGAGAAATTTTAAAAAAAGATGAAGCTGGTTTTATCCGCCTTGACGTTTCGAGAGACGCCGTGCCGGAAGATGGTACGCCGCTTTCGGTGACGGTGCGAGACGATATCATCGATGCATGGAATCTGTTCCGCGATGTTCCGGTGGGCAGCGTCTGGCTGCGAAGAGTCGGTGATGGTCCGCCGCTGGCGTTTAGTTCCGTGTGCCCACATCTGGGCTGCTCGGTCGATTACCACCGCGCGGAAAACGAATTCTTTTGTCCGTGTCACACTAGTTCGTTCGATCTGGACGGGAAAAAGACCAACAAAATTCCGCCGCGCGGCATGGACTCCCTGGAAGTCTCCACGCGGACTAACGGCAAGGAAGATCCGAACGGCCTCGAGATTTGGGTGAAGTATCAAAACTTCCAGAAAGCGACCTCTGAAAAAATCGTGACCTGAACACCGCTCCAGCCTTGGTCTACGACCGCCAACACGTTTCCATTTCAAACGCCACACTGGACATCGTCACCGCCGATCCGAAAGTATTCCGACCATGAACGCACTGATCACCTGGCTGGACTCACGCACCGGCTTTAAGGCCATTCTCCATGAAGCACTGTATGAACGCGTTTGCGGCGGGGCGCGATGGCGGTATGTGTGGGGCAGCACGCTGGTCTTTACCTTTGTTCTGCAGATGATTACCGGATTCATGCTGTGGTCCGCCTACAGTCCCAGCACCCGCACGGCATGGGAAAGCGTTTACTACATTCAGCATGAGATGTACCTTGGCGACATCATCCGCGGACTACATCACTACGCCGCCCAGGCAATGGTTGTGCTGATGGCCATTCACCTTGTGCAGGTCATCATCGACGGTGCCTACAAAGCGCCCCGCGAAATGAATTTCTGGCTGGGTCTTGTCCTCATGATGATCGTGCTCGGTTTGTCACTCACCGGGTATTTGTTGCCGTGGGATCAGAAGGGTTATTATGCGACGCAGGTGACGACGAACATCATGAGTGTGACGCCTGGTGTCGGGCCCGAAGTTCAGGTTTTGGCCCAGGGAGGCACTGACTATGGTCATCTCACGCTGACCCGCTTCTTTGCAATGCACGCCGGGATTTTGCCGACGCTGCTGGTCGGTTTCCTGGCGCTGCACATTTACGTGTTTCGTCGTCATGGACTGACCGTGCATAATGTGAATCACGCTCCGGAGACAACATTCTGGCCGGACCAGGTTCTAAAAGACGCCATCGCCTGCCTCGCCGTGCTGGCGGTTGTGTTGCTGCTGGCAATTTTTCGCGGCGCGGAAATGAGCGCGCCCGCAGACCCGGCGGTCAAGTTCGACGCCGCCCGGCCCGAATGGTACTTCCTGTTCCTGTTTCAGTTCCTGCGATTCCACGCCGTTGAATCGCTCGGTCTGACATTCGGAGCGATCGTAGTGCCGGGCATTATCATGGGTATTATTTCCCTAATGCCGATCACCGCCAACGTGCTCGGAAAATTTGGACACAATTTCAACCGAGCATTTATCTGGTTGCTGGCACTGGGAATCGCGGGACTGACCGGGCTCGCCTTCTACAATGACGCCAATGATAAAGGACATCAGGCGGCATTGACAGAAGCGCGTCGCGATGGTGAACGAGCGATTGAACTGGCGTCCGGTCCCGACAAAATCCCGGTTGAGGGAGCTGTGACGCTGCTGCGGAATGACCCGTTCACTCAGGGACCGCGTTTGTTCGAAAAAAACTGTTCCGGCTGCCATCGTTACAATGGACACAATGGTCGTGGGACTTTGGTGACGGACGCTGGAAAAGTCATCACCACGGAACCTCTGGTCGTCTCGCCACCAGTCATCGCTCCGCCGACGGCGGCTGATTTGGGATCGTTCGGAAACCGAGACTGGATGACGGCGATTGTGATGGATTATTCCAATCACTTTGCCTGGATGAAAAACGCCGAGTGGTTTAAGGCGGCTCAGGAGAAATCAGCTGCGGGCGAGAGTGTGGACTACATCAATCCCGGCAGTTCTGAAATGGCCGACTGGACAAGCGGGAACCTCGACTCGCTAAAGTCGCCCGAAAACGCCGACAATGTAAAAGCTCTGGTCGAATTTCTGGCGTCAGAAGCCGGGCACTCAGGAACCGCGTATGATTCAGCCCTGGTGGAAAAAGGTCGTGATCTGGCGATCAATGGATCGTGGGCTGGAGCATTGATGGATACGTCCTGTGCGGGTTGCCATGATACGATCGGTCAGGACTTTCCAACTCAGCCAGATGATTCAAGTGCGGGAAGTTATCCGACACTGGCGAAGTACGGTTCCGCCGCCTGGCTGAAGGATTTTATTCGTCACCCTGGTGCGGCGCGGCACTACGGTTTGAAGAATCAGATGGTGGTGTATTCGCCACAGAAACTGTCGGGTACGGATCTTGACCTGCTGGTGCGATGGATGACACACGACTATCCGGAATCAACGGTGCATGAATACGAAAATCAGCTGGAGACGCTGAAAGCGGCGTTGGCCGCGTCCGCAGGCGAAGCAAAAGATGCCGCCGAGACTCCGTCCGACGCGGGGTCCGGCAACGCCGCAGCAACAAAACCAGAATAGACGTCTGTGTACATGCATACGATTTGCCTGGCGCATGGCCGGGTGATCCCGATTCGCGACGAATCGGACTACGGTGGAATCTGTTTTTGCCTTGCGGTCCGTTTCAGGCTAAAATCCCGACATGAGCCCAGCCGAAGCACTCAACGAGATCCTTGCCTCGCACCGCCTTCCTGAATACGCGACCATTATAGAACGTCGCCTCCAGGAAGAGCGGGAACGCCGGTGCGCGTTCTATGCCGACATGACCGATGAAGTGAAGATGGAGTTTATTGACGGGGATGTGGTCATGCATTCTCCGGCGAAGAATCGACACCTCATGGCTTCAAAGCACCTCATCAAGTTGCTCGACACATGGGTCAGCGGTCGTAATGGCGGGCTGGTCCACGTTGAAAAAGCACTGTGTCTATTCACCCGAAACGACTACGAACCGGACCTGGTGTATTTTGGCCCGGAGAAAGCCCGCACGGTTCGTCCCGACACGATGAAGTTTCCCGTTCCGGATTTCATCATTGAAATTCTTTCGGAGAGTACTGAACATCGCGATCGCGGAGTCAAGTTCGAAGACTACGCCTCGCATGGTGTTCAGGAATACTGGATCGTCGATCCGGACGAAGAATCGATCGAACAGTATCTGCTGACATCTGAAGGCACATACAAGCTCAGAATGAAGACTTCTGCCGGAGAAATCTCCAGCACCGTGATTGCGGGCTTCACGATTCCCATCCGCGCTGTTTTCGACGCGGAAGCGAATCGATTGGCTTTGGCGAAGCTGATGGAACAAAGCTGATTGCCCGGCCTGGCAATTAAGCCTTGCGCAGTTTGGAATGATGTTTGCGCCGTATTGCGATTGTCCCCTCTCCCCCGCATCGGATTTTCCAATTTCACAACTGTTCCACGGGGCGAGAGGGCTAGGGTGAGGGGGAGAAAAATCCACTGAATTTTGGCACTCCGCGTTCAATCGTCGTCAGCCCCCTCATCCGGCCTGCGGCCACCTTCTCCCCCGATCTCGGGGGAGAAGGGACTCTGGATGCATCGCCTTCCAAAGTACCTCCATTCAAACCACGCGAGGTACAATCCTCAGCCAGGCGGTGTGGATATCTCTGCTGCAATATCACCACGCCACTCAGATCTGCCACTCACTTGAAGACTGCGCAGAACCTGCCAAGCTGCAGCCAGATCTTCGTTGTTCCCACCAAATCCTCCATCCCCGGGAGTGTCCCAGATGCTGTTGTCCACGCGCCGAATTGCCGTATTGTGTCTGTCGTTCTGTGTTTTCCATGTGAGTGTCTTTCAATCTGGTGCCGCCAACGCGCAGCAGAAGCTGGAGCTAAACAAGGGCGACCACATCGCCGTCATTGGTAACACGCTGGCTGATCGGCTTCAGCATTTCGGTCATTTGGAAGCAATTTTGCACTATCGTTTTCCGGAACACAATCTGGTTGTCCGCGATCTTGGATTCAGTGGTGACACGCTGACGACGCGGCCTCGGTCTGATAATTTTGGCACGCCCGATGAATGGCTGACGAAAGTCGAAGCCGACGTCATCTTTGCCTTTTTCGGCTACAACGAATCTTACGCCGGTGAAGCCGGGCTGCCGCAGTTTCGGAAGGATCTCGAAGCCTTCATCGATCACACACTGGCTCAAAAGTACAACGGTGAATCAACGCCGCGTCTTGTGCTGTGTTCGCCCACGGCGTTCGAAGACCTGAAGTGGCCGGCCCTTCCAAACGGCGAAGTGCAAAACAAGAATCTGGAAATGTACACGGCTGAAATGGGGAAGGTTGCGGCTGAGCGAAAGCTGGTCTTTGTTGATCTGTTCCATCATTCCAAAGAAGCCATGAAACTCGTCAGCTTTGATGACAGCGTGCTCCGAAATCTGGAAGGCCAAAAGCGAGATCGCTTTGGTATCGAATATCCGGACAAATTCAAAGACGGAACGCTCGCCTTCTTTCCACTCACAATCAATGGCGTACACCTCACGGATACGGGAAACAGTCTGGTTGCGATTTCTATCGACGGCCAAATCCTGGGCGGTCGCGACGCCGTTCAACCTGAGCAAACGAAACTCAATGCTATCCGCGCAGCCGTCCTTGCCAAGAATCACCTTTGGCACAATGTCTATCGAGCCACTGATGGCTACAGCGTTTTCGGCGGCCGATCCGGATTAAGATTTGTCGAAGGCCAAACGAATTTTGACGTCATGCAGCGGGAACTCGAAATCCTGACCGTGATGACGGCCAACAGGGACATGGAAATCTGGGACGCCGCCGCTGGTCGAAAAGCCGATCGAGATGACATTCCGCTGCCAAAGCCGCTTGAAGTCAAAACCAACAAGCCCGGTGAACTCGAAGAAGGTCGCCACAAATTCCTCGGCGCGGAAGAAGCCATCGAAAAGATGACCGTGCATTCCGGCATGAAAGTCAACGTCTTTGCGTCCGAAGAATCTTTTTCTGACCTCGTCAATCCCGTGCAAAGTGCCGTTGATACAGACGGACGATTGTGGGTTGCCGCATGGCCAACGTATCCACACTGGAATCCACTCGGTGCCATGAACGACAAGCTGCTGATCCTGCCCGATGAAGATGGTGACGGCAAGGCAGATCGTTGCATCACCTTCGCCGACGGCCTGCACAATCCGACGGGATTTGAATTCTGGAACGGCGGGGTTTTGGTCGCCCAGACGCCGGATATTCTGTTCCTAAAGGATACAAATGGCGACGATGTCGCCGACGTCCGCGAACGTATCTATCACGGTCTCGATTCCGCCGACACGCATCACACGGCGAATGGCTTTGTGATGAGCCCCGGCGGCAAGTTCTATTTCTCACGCGGCATTTTTCACGCTGAGAACGTCGAAACTCCATGGGGGCCGACCAAACGATTCGGCACAGGCGGAACCGGGGTTTACGAATGGGATCCTGTCACGTTTGATATCAACTTCCATTTCCCGATCGGCCCGAATCCTCACGGCGATACCTTCGACCAGTGGGGAAATCAGTTTGTGACGGACGGCACTGGTGGCACGGGAAACTATGTCGGTATGCCGGGCCATGGCGCTCCGGGACAGCTTTATGAAAAGCGAGTCCGCCCGGTTCCGGCAATTGCGATTCTTGACAGCCAGCATTTCCCCGAAGCCAATCGAGGCAATTTGCTGATCGCCAATGTGATTGGTTTCCAGGGAGTGACACAGTACAAATTTGAAAAGCAGGGAGCGGGTTTCTTTGCGAAAGAAGTGGAGCCGATTCTCTACTCGTCCGACGGCAACTTTCGCCCGAGTGACATGGAAATTGGCGGCGACGGAGCCCTGTATGTGCTCGACTGGCAGAACCCGATCATCGGCCACATGCAGCACAACCTGCGAGATCCGAGCCGCGATCATCTGCATGGTCGCGTTTACCGAGTCACCGCCGAAGGCCGGGAAACGCAAAAGGTCGTGAAGCTCGACAAGGCGAGTACCTCGGAGGTTGTGGGAACACTTGCATCACCAACATTGGCGGAACGCTACCGTGCCCGCCTGGAACTGACGGGCCGCAATCCGGATGAAGTCATCGTGGCTGTCAATGATTGGGTGAAGCAGTTTGATCCAAAGAATCCAGAGCATGCTCAAAATCTTGTCGAAGCTCTGTGGGCGAATCAGCAGCATCGACGGTTCAACGAAGGACTGCTCACTGCCGTGCTTAGTTCACCGGTCGCCGACGCACGAGCCGCCGCTGTGCGCGTCTTGCGAGACGCGATTCGCGAAGCGAATCTCCTGCGTTCTCTCTCCGCCGTCGATGGACTTGCCACTGAACAGACGCCACCAGCAACCCCCTCATCCAGCCTGACGGCCACCTTCTCCCCCGATCTCGGGGGAGAAGGGACGGAGGAAGTGCTGTTGAGGCTGGCGACAGATCCATCTTCCCAAGTCCGAGCCGAGGCGGTTGTTGCTGCGACATTCACTCGTGGCCCGCTCGCCGCGGAAATCATCTTCGCCGCGATGCAGACCGAGATTGACGCGCAGCTCAACTACGACATCAACGAGGCACGCGGCATCATCAATCTCGATCAGGCAATTCGTGAAACGCTGGCATCTGGCAGGAAACTTTCTCCGAATGCTGAGTCCTACGCACTTTCAAACGCCAGTGTTGGTGACCTGCTGAAGATGGAAAAGTCCGAAGGCGTGTATCGAGCCATCCTGACTCGCGAAAACGTGCCGGTTGAAACTCTGCAGAGTTCGCTTTCCGGTCTCGCCAAACTTCGCAAAGTCGCGGAGATTGATGAACTCTTTTCACTCATCGAAGAACTGAACGCCAAAGCCAGCACCAATGTGCTCAACAGTCTGAGTCGATTGTTGGCCAATCAGCCCGCGGACCAGCTTGCCAAAGTTCGCGATCGTATTGCAACACTTGCCACGACAGCAAAGTCGGGCGAAACACGTCGAGTCGCCATCGCAGCCTGGATCAGCGCTGACGGCAACGGAGACGCGGTTTTCTCCGCCGTCGAAAAGAAACAACTGCAGCTCGAAGATGCATTGCGATCTGTCCAGCTCGTGTCTTCCGCCGCCGCCAAATCTTCACTGTTTGATCGCATCGCCTCGATCGTTCCAACACTCGCCGGATCCAAAGGTTCGACCCCGCTGACTCAGCCGGGATTGAAGGTCGATTTCTACGCGCCCAACCCAAACAACGTCGCCCGCGAAACTCTGCAGGCGATGACACCGTCAGCCACAGGTATCGCAACAACGATCGTGATGGATCAGCCTGTGTTGAAGACTCGTGATGCGTTTGCGCTGATGTTCACCGGCCACATCCTGATCGACAAACCCGGCAAATATACATTCTCCATCGCGTCCGACGATGGTTCGCGATTCTATATCGATAACGAACTGCTCATCGACAACGATGGCCTGCATGGCATGGTCGAAAAGAACGGCACGGTGACACTCGCCGCTGGTCTGCATCCGATCACTGCCACCTACTTTGACAACGGCGGCGGCGATGGACTCAGCATGTCATGGGAAGGCCCAGGAATTACGAAGGAACAGATTCCCGCCAGCGTTCTGGTTTCCGCTGCTGAACAGACGGTCCAGGATCTCGGCATTCTCGCCATGATGGATCTTCCAGACCATGAAGCAGGCAAGACAAAAGTCCTTGCGAGTTTGCTCAGAGAACACGCGTCGGTCAACACGTCTCTGCAGTCACTGGGTGCCATACCGGTCGATGCGTGGCCGATGGAACAACTCGGCAATCTCGCCGAAGCCGCTGTGTCCACTGTCGCCGATCGCCAACCCAACGAACGGAACTCAGAACAGGCCACGCTGGCTCTGAAGATTGCCGAAGGACTTAAATCACGGCTGACTGGTGCTGATCTGGCTCGTTTCGAACAACGTCTGGCCGAAGTCGTCGTCCCGCTGATCCAAATCGGCACCGTCCGGGAACGCATGATCTACGACCGGGAACTCATCGCTGTTCAGGCTGGTCGTCCGGTCGAGTTCCGACTTACCAACACCGACAACATGCCGCACAACTTTACCGTTGTGCTGCCCGGATTCATGGCCGAAGTTGGCGAACTGGCGGAAGCTACCGGCCGTGATGCCGACGCGGCGGCACGCAACTTCATCCCGAAGAGCGACAAGATCCTTGTCGCCAGCAAGCTCGTCCAGCCCGAGCAAACCGATTCGATCTTCTTTGAAGTTCCGAAGGAACCGGGCATTTATCCCTATGTCTGCACCTACCCCGGCCACTGGCGTCGCATGTACGGAGCGTTGTACGTCGTTGCCGACCTGCAAGCCTACGAATCCGATTCCGCCGCGTATGCAGCAGCCAACAAACTGGAAATGAAAGACGATCTGCTGAAATATCTCGGCCGCAACACTGACTGGCAGCTGGATGATCTCAAAGGAGACGTGATGCACCTGGCTCATCGAGCCAACAACTTTGCCGTTGGCGAATCCCTCTTCAAAGCCGCCGCCTGCATCGGCTGTCACAAACTCAACAACCAGGGCAACAACATCGGCCCTGACCTGACAAAGCTGCCGCCTGAATACTCCAAAGTCGATGTTCTGGAGCACATCCTAAACCCGTCGAAGAAGATCGACAAGAAGTACCAGTCGAACGTGATCGTCCTGACCAGTGGCAAAGTTCTCACGGGCCTGATCACTGAGGAAACCGGCGACTCTCTCAAAGTCATCGACAATCCGGCGACCCCGGACAAGATCACGACAATCAAAAAATCCGACATCGAAGAACGCACGCCCAGCGACGTCAGCATCATGCCGAAAGGCGTGCTGAATAAGCTGACTCGCGAAGAGATCTTCGACCTGCTGGCGTATGTGCTGGGCGGCGGGGATAAGACGAATGCGTTGTTTGAGGAGCATGTGCATTGAGTTGGCAGGACAGGTGGTTGCATGAGGACCATCGATCTGATCACAATGACCACGGCCCGTAAGGCGGGCAGGATGTCCACTCACCGTTTTTCGTTAATTCGACTGTCCCAAATTGTCGTTTGATTGTTGTGAGCAAAGGGTCGGGAGTCTTTTTCGGACGGAAACGTCAGCGTTTTTCAACAAGCAACTCTCCGAAAAAGACTCCCGACCCTGTCCGTCATCGAACATGGGACAGTCGAACTAACCATCACGCAGCAAGATTCCTGTTCCCGCTGAACCAATACAGCGTCACATATGTCCAACAAAAATCAGAAGTTTGAACTCGTCAGCGAGTTCGCCCCTGCCGGTGATCAGCCGAAGGCCATTGAAGCGCTGATCCGAGGCATGAAAGATGACAAGCGGACTCAAGTGCTGCTCGGCGTCACCGGCTCCGGCAAGACGTTCACGATGGCAAACGTCATCCAGCAGATCCAGAAGCCGACGCTGGTCCTGTCACACAACAAGACGCTGGCGGCGCAGCTGTACGGTGAGTTCCGGGAATTCTTCCCAAACAACGCGGTCACCTACTTCGTCAGCTATTACGACTACTATCAGCCCGAGGCCTACATCCCGCAGCGCGACATCTATATCGAAAAGGATGCCTCGATCAACGAGGAAATCGATCGATTGCGGCTGCTGGCAACCAGTGCCCTTGTCAGTCGCAACGATGTGATTGTGGTCGCGAGCGTGAGTTGCATCTATGGGCTGGGCTCGCCCAAAGATTATCTGAGCATGATGATCCCGCTGCATGTCGGGCAGCAGATTGACCGCGACAAACTGCTTATGCGGCTGATCGATATTCATTACGACCGCAACGACTTCGATCCGGCACGCGCGAAGTTCCGCGTGCGGGGTGATGTGATCGAATGCTGGCCAGCATACGAAGAATTTGCCTATCGCATCGAATTGTGGGGAGACGAGATCGAAAAACTAAGCATGATTGATCCGGTGTCTGGCCGCGAATCGCAATCCCTTAAAGAGATCTACATCTATCCGGCCAAACATTTCGTGTTGCCTCAGAGCCGGATCGATGCCGCTCTGGACGAAATCCGCGAAGAGCTGGATGCGACACTGGAAAAATTTCGGAAAGAAGGCAAGTTGATCGAAGCACAACGCCTGGCGGCACGGACTCGCCACGATCTGGAATTGATGAAAGAAACCGGCTTCTGTCCGGGGATCGAAAACTACAGTCGCGCCCTTGCTGGACGCAAGCCAGGCGAACCGCCATACACGCTGTATGACTTTTTCCCCGAGGACTTTCTGATCTTTGTGGACGAATCGCACGCCACGCTGCCTCAGATTCGGGCGATGCATGCGGGCGACAATGCGAGAAAAACAACACTGGTCGAGCACGGGTTCCGACTGCCAATGGCGAAGGACAATCGGCCCCTGAAATTTGACGAATGGAACTCTAAGCCTTCGTTTCGCGTCTTCGTATCGGCTACACCAGGTACCTGGGAACTGGATCAAACTGGTGGCGAAGTTGTCGAACAGGTCATTCGCCCCACCGGGCTCGTCGATCCGGAAATCTTTGTGATCCCCGCGCGTGGTCAGGTTCAGCATCTGATCGAACAGGTTCGCGAACGCGCGGCTGTCAATGAGCGAGTGCTGGTGACGACTCTGACCAAACGCATGGCCGAGGAACTGGCAAACTACATGAAGGAGGAGTCGGTTCGCTGCGAATGGCTGCATTCGGAGCTTAATGCTGTCGAACGCGTCGAAGTGCTGCGTGAACTGCGTGAAGGGAAATTTGACGCGGTGATTGGCGTCAATTTGCTCCGCGAAGGACTGGACCTGCCGGAAGTTTCGCTCGTGGCTATTTTGGACGCGGACAAGGAAGGTTTTTTGCGGAGCGAGACCAGCCTGATTCAGACAATCGGCCGTTCTGCCCGAAACGTCAATTCCAAAGTTATTCTCTATGCGGACAAAGTGACCGACAGTATGCAACGGGCGATCGACGAAACGAATCGGCGCCGCAAGCTGCAAACCGAGTATAACGAGGCTAACGGCATTACACCTGAGACGATTCGCAAGGCCATTCGCAAAGGGATCGAAGAAGAGATTCAGGCCCGAAGGGTGGAACGGGAGGCCGTGGGGATCACGGCGGAATCTCAATTTGTGACGCTGGAGTTCATTCGCGAACTCGAAAGCGAAATGCTGGCGGCGGCTGAGCAGCTGGATTTCGAACGCGCGGCTCAGCTGCGCGACCGAATCCACGAAATGAAAAAGAAAATCGGAGAACCCGTTCCTGATGATGAAGGTTCGTCCACGCCGGGCTTCGCCACGAAGGGGCGGCGCGGGGGGAAGGCGTCGGGACGGAAGCGGAGATAGAGTTGTTTGCGATGCGAACGAATTGAAAGTAGAGATGCGCAAGTCGAGATGTGTGGGACGTTTCGTTCGCGGAGCGAACGACGACTATGGTCCTCGCGGACTACTCACAAGTCTGAGAAAACGCGGGATTTGGCTCGATGGATTCGCAGTGCAGATCTACATCTGCTGGAATCAGCGGCGGTTTGGGCGAGCAAACCAAAGTTTAGCCGTCAGTTTCTCATCTAAGCGGGGTTGCACGCGATGTCAGTGCGCGAGTTGGAAGATTCAATTGGGTTTGTTTCCCATCAGTCGAGTACACAGCAGGCGGAGTCGCGGGACAGTATCACGCGTTACATCGTCCTGAAGCTCCTGGCGAATGGGCTGCCGGTCCCAGCGGTTTTTGAAGATCACGATCGGCTCGGCGCGCCGCGGCTGCTCAGCACTTATCATCATCGACTCAAGCGACTGGATTCGATCCACTGTCCCGCAGACGCCCGCATTGAGGCTTTTCTGCGACGATACTTTGACCGCGTCAAGGGCTGTAGCGCGTTGCGGCTTCCGGACTTGACCGTCATTCTTGACCGACACGGCATCGCGCGCGAATTGTCACTGCCGCATGATGGCGACGAGTACCAGAATGAATTTGGCGCGTCGTATCGCGTGCGAAACGGAGTCTTGCACAATCCGGCGAATGACCGCCGCACGACCGAAGGTACGTTCCATATCACGGAAGGAGGATTGCCGATTCCCCGCGACAAGAAGGCCGTTCCCAAAGCGACCTTTGCTGCGCTGTTTAAACACGCCATGAGTCCTCCCGAGAGCCTCCTGCGCCTGCCGTTCTCGCACAATGAATCGAACCCGGCCAGTGCATTTGTCTCGTTACTCATCCGTCCGATCCTTTGCCCGGAAGTTCAGGGGTATTGTTCTCAGCAGTCAATGGAGATCCGGTTGTTTGTTCCGGGCGCGCTCGTCAGCAATCTTGATTTTGTGGAATCGATCTTCGGCAATGCGGGTGATCCGTTTCTACCCCGTCATGACGCCGCGCTGGACGTCGAACGCTGGAGTGGTCATACCGGCTGCGTGATTCTGGCCCCGCATCTTGTGGGAGTGTCGAAGAAGGACGCCGGCCTCCCCAGTTTTGACGAAGCAACGCCCCGCCAGCGTGAAGATGGGATGTGCTGGAAGTCGGAGGACGAAAAATACAACGATGGCATCCCTTTCAAGCTCACCTGCCGGGACGAAGAAGGCGTCATCGTCACGCTCATTGCCGACAATTATTACGGCTACTGCAAGAAGGAAGTCAAAACTCAGCTGAGCTACGCCGCCAACCTCGCGGGACAGGTGGAAGAAGAGCATGCCGGTGGCGCAATGGCGTTCGCCAGCTTCAACCTGGGCGAGGAATTCTCGGCAGACAGCCGACGTTACAACAACCGGACATTTGCGGATGTGGCGCGTGATTATCCGTCACTCATGCACGTGCAGCCCGAAGGCTACGCGATCGATGCGAAATATCCGAATGTGATTTACGTGTCTGAGAATGCGCGATTCACTGTGAGCGATCAGCGGATCTCCTGGCATGTCAACAGTGTTAGTCACGACATTCCGCTGCGTCCCGGATACTTTTACATCACTCCATCCGGCTACAAGGTGAGACTTGAAAAGCACCCTGCGGCACCGTCATGGCGACTCATCGGTACGCTGTTTGAGGGGACGTTCTGTCACAAGCCCTGCACGGTCAGTGGCGGCGGGAAGAGTGAAATCAGCAAGTCGATAGCCGACTATCTGCTGCATGGCCCGGTCTTTGTCTCGGACGTTGAGAAAGATCTGGATCAGGTGCAGGAAATTTTTGATCGCGACTATGCCGATCGCTGGAATCCAACGGGCAGCGTGCAGCCGGATTATGCCCGGAAGCCGACTCGAAAGCTGCTTGACAAGACACGATCACTGGGCAGCGTCATTAAACTGCTGACTCCATCGGTTGACTACACTGAGGACTACAACGCCTGGCTTGAAGAAATTCCCGACCATATCTACGCGATTGTGTTCATCATCAAGCGGATGCACTCGGGTAATCCGGATGAGTGGCGAAAATATTTTTCAGTGGACATTGTCAACGGTCATCCCGGACATGAACTCAAATTCGGCGATCGAAAACTTGTCGGCACGTATCTCCGCGTCGGGCTGCTTGGCGAAAGCACCTGGCGAACTTACAAGCTGCGTCAGGACTTCTCGCCGGCTCAGAAGGTCCAGACGGAAGACGATATCTCGGCTTCAGTCGTGGTGCCGCGACGGGCTTTGCAATATCTTGGAAATGTGCTGACAGAAGAAACCAGTTACAAATTCGTTCGCAACTGTGAGTACCGGCTGTTTCAGCGCCCCGACGACGCCGTTCATCGTGGTCTCGATAAGCAGACGGAATCGGATCTCGCGCGAACGGACAATTTCATCGTCAACTTTGAACCGCTGTCGAGGCAACAGGTCAAAGAAATTTGTGACCGGCCGGTGGATTTGAGCCAGTTCACCCAACCGATGCAGCAACTGCTGCATGACATGCTTGAGGCGGACGACAGCTTTCTCGTTTGTTCGAATACGCCGCGCATGGTCAATGGCGTACCCAGTCGAAACCCGCGGTATCTGCAGCCGACACCCGTCCTGACAGATCCGGTGAATCGTCATATCGCGGAGATGGGCATTCGCCTGTCGCGAGCAGTCCCTTTGGATCAGCCGGTGCATACTCCCGTGCAGGCCGTATTGATCGGTCGCCGCAACAATCCGCCGGAACCTGCGCGAAGGATTCGCGCGCTGTCGGTGTACAATCCGATTCACTACCAGGAGTTGCCGGAACTGTTTATGGATTTCATCAGCGCGCTGACTGGAAAGAGTCCTTCCACCACCGGCGCGGGCAGTGAAGGGGCGTTAACAAAGGGACCGTTCAACTGTCTGAGACCGATCACCGATCTCAACAACGCATTAGTGAGTTATTTGCTGACAGGTCTGGCCGGGTTTTCGACTCCCGCTGGATTTATTGGCAGTCGCGTCCGCGTGGATCACGATATCAGTTTGCTGATTCCCGAAATCTGGTGTCGTTTGAGTCCGGAAGAACGGTCTCCGGCGTTTCTGATCGGCGAAGAACTGCTGGAGAAGATGGAGGACTACGAATTCAACGGCCAGCAGATTCCCGCCAGTCGGCTGGGTTGGCGAATCACGTCCCGGTTCATCCGCCGTTTTGCCGGACGTGTCTTCGACAATCCGAACAAGGTCTTTGATCAGGAAATTCTGATGCCTGAGACGCAGGATCCCGCAGCCTTCGCGGACGGAATTCTGTATATCGCGGAAGCTCAGCAGCGAATTGCCAAAATGTACTTTGAAGACGGATCTATCGACATCGCCTGCCCGCCTCTCAAGGCGCTGCTGCACATCATGGTGCATGGCGAATTTGAAGGGAAAACAATTCGAGATCCAGAGATTCGCGGCTTGTTTACCAAAGACACGCTCCTGGCGTCTGACTGGTATGTAGAGCGGCTTCGTCGTCGGCAATTGCGGGAACAGCAGCTTTGGCAGCGACACGTGCAGTCGCTGGAGACGTTTTTCAACAGCAATGAGTTCGCAGAAGAAAAAATCAGTATGAACATTTCCGGGAGACTGCAGACGTCCCACCAGCGGCTGGCCGAGGTGCTTTCGGCAGAGTATTTGAGCCAATTGCAGGGAACGCTGGGAACAGATCAACTGTGACTTTTGCGGCGGTTTCAAGATCGAAAATGGGCCATTTACAGCTTCCCAATGCCAGGATGGAGAGGCCGCTGGTTGCGTCGTCAGGGGTCGGGCCTATAATTCTCCGACACTGCCCTCAATGCACTTTGCTGCGGGTGGAAGAGCATCAATAAAAGCCGCACGACCGAGGGTCGATTCACATGTTGACATGGTTTCGAAATGTCTGGATGTCGGTGACAACCGTTCTGCAGGGCATGTACGTCACAATGTTGACGATGCTCAAAACGTACAATCGCCACACGTTCACAGAAGTCTATGAGTATCCTGAGGTGCCGCTGAAAGTGAAGCCGCGGTATCGGGGATTTCATCGCTTCGATTTGACGACCTGCATCGGCTGCGATAAATGCGCCGTGGCCTGTCCGGTCGATTGCATCTACATCGACAAGGAGAAAAGCCCCGTTGGCAAGGGTTTTCGGATCAACGGATACACCATCGACTATACGAAGTGCATGTTCTGCGCGCTGTGCGTTGATCCCTGCCCGGTCGATTGTATCTTCATGGGCTCAGTTCACGACCTCAGCTGTTACAGTCGAGATGGGTGTATTGTCGATTACGCCAAATTGCCTTTGGAAATTGCCTGGGGCAGAGCGTCACTGAATCCAACGGTGGTGTCAGAATCCAAAGTATTGCATCAGCCCGTTTGGGTGAAGGGTGAATCCAGTCCGTTTGAATTTGCTGGCGCAGAACACTAGGCTCGTGAGACTGAATGCGTGCGAACGACTGGCAGGGCGGCCAGTCGTGGTTTGGGCGGCCTTCCGGCGTCTGATATCGGTTTGAGACTATTCAAGTGAGACGGATACTATGGTCGCTGAAGAAACGATTCTGACTGTTGAAGAAGTCAATCAGCGATTGCCCCTGGTACGCACGATCGTGCGGGACATCGTCGATCTTCATCGCGACATTACCGTTCGGAAGCAGCGGTTGAGTTCACTGCGTGAACGCCATCCCGCGTTGGAACGCTCGGATTCCATTTACGAGCAGGAGGTTCTGCAGATGGAGACGGAACTGTCACAGGACGAAGTGCGGCTGGATGCGTTCGCACAGGAGTTGCATCAGGTTGGCGGGTTCCTGACAGATGGATCTTCGGGGACTGTTGATTTTCCTGGCGATGTCGGCGGGGAACGCGTTTCTCTCTGCTGGCGAAGCGGGGAGCCGGAAGTGCTTTACTGGCACTCGGGCGATTGCGGCAAAAGTGATCGCGTTTCGCTGTACCACGAGCTGGGTACCGGAGGATTTTCGTCAGAGAATCATTTGCGGCAGGATGCGTAGTTGCAGCAGGCTGATGGTGTGAGCATATCGTTTGAGGGTGGGAATCGATGACGGATCTTGTCGGGCATTTTTTGATCTTTACTGTCGTTGCCATTGGGTTTCTGATGGCTCCGCTGGTGATTGGTAAGCTGCTGCGACCGAAGTTGCCGACACCTGAAAAAGACGCGATCTACGAATGCGGCGAACCTGCGATTGGTTCCAGCTATATTCAATTTGACCTGCGATTTTATGTCGTCGCGCTGTTGTTCATCATTTTCGACGTCGAAGTGGCGTTCTTTTTTCCCTGGGCGTCCGTCTACGGCAGCACCGTGCAGCTGGCCGATACGCAGCTGTCCGATTCCGCTCGCACTGAACTCAGTGCGCGATTGCTCAGCATCGACCCCGCTATCATCAGTCCGGCACAGGTGATTGATTCGGCCACTGCTTTGCAGCTGGGCTGGGTCGGGCTCGCAGATATTTTGGTCTTCTTTGCGGTGCTGCTGGTTGGATTCGCCTATGTGTGGAAACGCGGGGATCTCGACTGGATTCGCGCGCTGACGAAAAAATCGGCCCAGGCGGCAGATCAAACCGTACCCGCGCTGCGAAGCTGATTCGCAGAACTGCTTCGATACCGTTCAGATACCGGGATCATTCTCATGGACATTCAGGGCATTCATTCCATTCTGCTGGATAAGTTCGGCGCGTCTGTTGTCGGCGACGCGACGTATCCGGCGATCGATCCGTGGATTCAGGTAGCAGTGTCTCATATTGTTGAGGTCGCTAAATTCGTTCGAGATGACGAACGGCTGCAGTTCAATTATCTGAACGACCTGTGCGGCGTGGACTATCTGGAACCGGACCCCAAAAAGGTCGCGAAGTTCGGACACGAGCCCCACATTGAGGTCGTTTATCAACTGACCAGCCTGCCGCTTCGGCATTCTGTGAAATTGAAGGTCGTTGTTCCCCGCTGGAAGAATGATACCCCCGGAGATCTGCCAGTTGTGCCCTCTGTGAGTTCGATTTGGGCAATCGCCAACTGGCACGAACGGGAAGCCTTTGATCTGATGGGGATTCACTTCGAAGGCCATCCCATCCTTCGCCGCATTTTGTGCCCGGAAGACTGGGTCGGTCATGCGTTGCGGAAGGACTATGAATTTCCGCTCGAGTATCACGGCGTTCGAGGTCGTTAGTTTTTATTGGAATGAAGTAGGCGGCAAGGTCCGACCTGGAGCAGTGCGGTCATGAGTATGCAAGTTGAAGATCCGCGCGTCGTTGAGTTCGACGTCCAGACCGACGAGATGCTGGTCAACATGGGCCCGCAGCATCCCAGTACCCACGGTGTTCTACGGCTGTTGCTGCGAACTGACGGCGAGATCGTGCATGAATGTACGCCGCACATTGGCTATCTGCATCGCAGCGCCGAAAAGATTGGTGAGAATCTTTCGCCGCCACAATACATACCTTACACCGACCGGATGGATTATCTGGCCGGCATGAATATGAATCTGGGATTCTCCCTTGCTGTCGAGAAGCTGATCGGGATGGAAGTGCCTGAGAAAGCCGTCCATCTGCGAGTCCTGATCGCGGAGCTTGGGCGAATTGCGAGCCACCTGGTTGGCATGGGAACCTACGGTCTGGACCTTGGCACATTTAGTCCATTCTTGTATGCCTTCCGTGAACGCGAAATCATTCTGGACCTGTTTGAAGAAGCCTGTGGCGCGCGACTGACCTACAGCTATCTGACCATTGGCGGA